>NZ_JASJFB010000211.1:0-15586 GCF_030065455.1 Microcystis sp. M53602_WE12
ACCCTTATATAGAAAGGCATTTAGCGATTTTTGTCAATTGTTTTTTATCTAGAGCGAACTAATCAATTAAGTCTCTTGCCAGATAAGGATTTAGTCGATTTATGCCCCCCTATCGAACCATAACAAGTAACGAAGAGCCTACTTTATTTGGTATCATCAAGTAAGAGAAGCTTGATTTATGTTGGTACAGAAATGATGAATCAAAAAATTACTGCTATTTTCAATGGAGAAGCTTTTTATCCTACTGAAACCTTTAATCTTAAGCCGAATACTAAAGTAAAATTGACAATAGAAACTCAATTAATTGATGAAGAGCAATTGCAAATAATGGCAGATGATGTGGATATTTTAGGAGAAATAGCTACCATTAATCAGGAGTTTATGTTCTCTGAAATGGACGGTTTGTAGAAAATGACTATCGCAAGAGGTGAAATTTATTTCGTTAATCTTAACCCGATTCAAGGAAAAGAGCAAGCAGGAACTAGACCAGTTTTAGTATTATCTATTGATGTGATCAATCAGTTACCCTTAGTGGTGATGGTAGTGGTGGGGACGAAAGGAGAAAATATTCGCCAAGATTATCCGACTAATGTTCGCGTTTCGACTGATGAAAGTGGGCTTCCTTTAGAAATAGTCTTTCTTGGGTTTCAAATTCGTTCAATTGATAAAAATCGCTTCCCCTCGGCACCAGTTGGGAAACTATCCGAAGAAAAAATGCAAGAAATTGAAACGGCAGTCCGATATTGCCTAGGATTGTAAGGAGATTTTATATTTTTGGTACGGCGTTTATCCATAGCTCCTGCAAGGGTGGTATTTCATTGATGCCAATTCTAGCAGATAGCCTCGAGGCGCTCTGACCAAGGTAGTCCTGGCAGCGATAACCACAGCGCGCAACTTCCGCAAGAATGCTAATATAAAAAAGCTATTGGCTAATTTTTTCCTATTTTAACTCGCAATATGCTCCCGTCTAATCTCGATCGCATCGTCGAACGCCTCAAACGTCGTACCGATCCTAAGCAAAAATACGAACAATTACTAGCTTTTGCTAAAAAACTAGAACCAATACCAGAATCTGCCAAAATACCCGCTAATAAAGTTCATGGCTGTGTATCCCAAGTTTATATCACTGCCGACCTCGAAAATGGCCAGGTTTGGTACAAAGGGGATTCCGACGCGCAATTAGTCAAGGGTTTAGTTGCTTTGTTAATCGAGGGTTTAAATGGACTGACTCCCACAGAAATCCTGCAAGTCACCCCGGATTTTATCGAAGAAACCGGTTTAAAAGTCAGTCTTACCCCTTCCCGCGCCAACGGATTTTATAATATTTTCCAATTAATGCAGAAAAAAGCTCTCGGTTTTCAGTTGGGAATGTCCGCTTAGATGTCTAGTTTTCTGGTTCCGGTTCCTTTGATTCGGGAATCTCGCAGTTTTGGAAACGAGTATCCACCAGCGAACGCGTGCAGCCCCAATTACTCGGTATTCCCGACGGCCAACCCATCCGCAAAGCTTCCGGACAGATGGCCATCACCGTTAACTGACAGTCAATTAACTGAAAACCCTCTTTCTCACACTGTTTGAGACTGTGTTTGAGAATGGAATCATTGTTAAATTCGATGGTTTTATTGCACTGAATACAGACCAAATGATGATGGTGGTGGGGATAGGGTTGATTGAGTTCGTAGTGTTTATGACCCTCGGCCAATTCCAACTCCCGCAAAATTCCCATCCGCGACATCAGTTTAACACTGCGGTAAATTGTCGATAAACTAATTCCTTCCCCCCTTTTGTCCAGCAATTCCTGCAATTCTTCGGCGCTGAGATGATTGCCTTTCGGTAAATTCTGGAAAACGTGCAGAATTTTCTCTCGCTGGGGAGTTAAGCGCCACCCCCGCGCGTTGAGTTCCGCTTTCAGGGAGGAAGCAGTGTAGGCAGACATAAGCGATCAACTCTCAATAAAAGCTATTTAATTGACAATGATAGTCGTTTCGGCGAGCCATTGGCAACAATTTTCAGTAGTTGAAAATTCCCCCCGCATTCGAGTATGAAAAATTACTATGAAATCCTGCAAATTCCCCGTAATGCCAGTAATAATCAGATAAAAGCCGCTTTTCGTCGTCTGGCCCGGCAATATCACCCCGATTATAATCCCAATGATCCAGAGGCAGTGACAAAATTTCGGGAAATTGAACAAGCTTATCGGGTTTTGAGCGATAAAAGTCAAAGAAAAGAGTATGATCGCAGTTTATCCCCAGAAATACCCACTTTTAACCCCAGTGCCGAGGATTTTTATCAACAGGGATGGCACTACGCTCAAGAGAAAAATTATCAACTAGCGATCGCATTTTACCAGCAAGCGATCACAATTAATCCGCAATTTTGGCAGGCCTATCTGCAACGGGCGGAAGTTTACTACCATAATCAGCAGGATCGGCAAGTTTTAAGCGATTGTCGGCAAGTTTTGCAGTTAAAACCCGATTGTTCCCAAGCTTACTATTACCTCGGTTTATCGCGTCAACGACTCGGTTACACCCAATCCTCCCTAGAAGCTTATAGAAAAGCAATCGCCATTGACCCAGATAACCCCCAATTCTATTATCAAAGAGGATTGGCTCTAGAGGAACTCTCGGAACTGCCGGCAGCACGAAAGGATTTCCAAATAGCGGCCAAGAAATTCAAGCAACAGGGAAATTTTCGCCGCTATCATGCCATTGCAAATAAATTAAGAGACCCTCATAAAAGTTATCGACAACGGCAATCGATCAAGTGGTCAAAAACTCTTTTTATTGTTTTTAATTTGCTGAAAATCTCTTGCTCATCTTTGCTCAAACCCAAGACCGGTCTAGCAGAGGCTTTTTTAAAGCTTAACCGTAATCAGGCTTTGGCTACGGGTGTATTGGCAGCAATCATCAGCAGTTTTTTCATCGCTTTTACTTGGCAAAACTGGACAGTTAAATCTGATTTTTTGCTGTTATTAGGCTGGGCAGTATTTCCTTTTATTATTCTGACTTTATCTAGTTGGTTAGGCAGAAAATTAAGTAATAAATATGGTAGTCTCACCGGCGATATATTTTTAGGTGGCTTGATAATTTTGCCCTTTTCCCTCGTCATTTTGCTCACTTCCTATTTATCCATAAATGGCGATATTGTCGGCGCAATTATCGGTGTAACCGGCGGTTATCTAACCGGAATGCTCTACTATGGTTATCGCCATTTATCCAACATTCCTTGGCCGATCTCTTTACTTTTACTCCCTTTTGTGCTAGGGTTTCTTACTGTCAACATCTGGGGAGTTTATTATTATCTCTAAATCTTCCGGGGTATTACAGTTAAATAAAATCTCGGAATTATCGATGATTAATTCCTCCACCACGGAGACATTTAACCATTTTTGAAAAGAAGTTCCCCCTTGCTGAATATAAGTCTGCAAAGATTCTAAACAACGACGATGATAGAAACCACAGAGAGGCTCCCAACGAGAGCCGCGGCGGGGAACCAAAGCGATGGCATTTTCTGGTACAGTGGCTAATAATCTTGACCATTCTTGCATAATTGGAGGCGTTAGTAAAGGTAAATCGCAAGCGAGCAATAAAACCCAATCGGTTGATACAAAAGTTAATGCCAAGGCAAAGGCCAATAAAGGCCCCCTAGTGGGAAGCGGTTCCTTAATTATCCGGCAGTATTGGGGAATGATCAGTTCATAACGTTCTGGCCAAGGCGTAATCACAGACACTTGCACCGCACAATCTTGGGCAATTAAACAAGTATTCTCTAGAAAAGAGAGACCCTGAAAAGATAACAATGCTTTATCTCGTCCCATACGGGAACTTTGACCACCAGCCAGAATTAACGCCGTTAAAGCCGGAAAATCACCCATAATAACTTATATTCTCCTCTGCCTAAGTAGGGTTTGCGGCAAAAAGTTTGTTGGTGGAGTCAGGAGTCAGTTATCAGTTATCAGTTATCAGTTATCAGTTCACTGAGAAAACTCCCCACACCCCACACCCTACACCCCACACCCCATACCCTACACCCCACACCCTACACCCCACTTCTTATGAGAGATTCCATATCGGGCTATCTAAGAGTACAACAACACTGCCTCAATCAAGTTAAATTAGCCGTGAGAAAGCAGGGCTTTAGCAGTCAACGCTCCTTAGCTAAAGAAGCTGAATTTAGTCTGGCTACTGTCAGCAACTTCCTGACTGGTAAACCGGTAGAACAAGCCACTTTTGCCCAAATTTGTCGTCGATTATGCCTCGACTGGCAAGAAATCGCCGCCCTGAATTTTCAGCTAACAGCACCCCCTCAAGACAAAATTCTGGTTAATTCTCCATCCAAGAGCGAAAAATTGGACACATTACCCCCCTATCCCAATGGGGCAGTTCCCCTTGGTTCCCCATTTTATTTAGAACGTCTTCCCCTCGAAGAACAGATAAGGCAGGAAATCAAGAAACCGGGGGCTTTAGTGCGGATAAAAGCCCCGAAAGAAATGGGCAAAACTTCCCTACTTTTGAGAATGCTCGATTTTGCCAAACAGCAAGGCTACCGCACGGTGAGTTTGAACTTAGAACAGGTGGATCAGACGATTTTGGCTGATTTAAACCAATTTTTGCGCTGGTTGTGTGCCAATGCCGCCCGTCAACTACAGTTAAAACCGCAATTAGATGAGTATTGGGATGAGGATTTAGGCAGCAAGATTAGCTGTACGGTTTACATTCAAGACTATCTGCTTGAATCGATTACCGCCCCCATTGTCCTCGCTCTCGATGAACTTAATCAGATTTTTGAACATCCCCAGGTGGCCAAGGATTTTTTACCGCTGCTGCGTTCTTGGTACGAGGAAGCCAAAACCCTACCTATTTGGCAAAAACTCCGTCTTATCGTCGTCCATTCCACGGAAATTTATGTTCCCCTGCAGCTCAATCAATCCCCCTTTAACGTGGGATTCCCCGCACAGTTAAGTCATTTTAGTCTTGAGGAGGTATTACAATTAGCCCAACGTTATCAACTCACCTGGGAAAATCAGGAAAAAGTCAAACAATTGATGGAGCTAGTGGGAGGACACCCGGCTTTGGTACAAACTGCCCTCTACTATCTCAGTCGGGAGGAAATAACCATGACGCAAATATTAACCAGTGCCACCTCCGTCACTGGGATTTATGCCCATCACCTGCGACGCCATTGGGCGGTATTAGAACAACAGCCTGAACTAGCAAAAGCCCTCGATCGGGTGATGAGCGCGGTGGAACCCGTACAATTAGACCCAATTCTCGCTTACAAACTCAGCAGTATGGGACTACTCAAACAATCAGGAGATAAAGTAGTACCAGGCTATGAATTGTATCGACGCTATTTTTTAGAGGTGAAATCCTCTATCAGTTATCAGTAAACAGTAATCAGTAATCAGTGAGGGTGTGGGGTGTAGGGTGTGGGGTGTAGGGTGTGGGGGGAATAAATAAAATAATCTCCTATCTCCTGACGACCGGCTCCTATCTCCTGAATCCTATCTCCTGACGACCGACGACCGGCTCCTGACCCCACCAACAAACTTTTTGCCGCAAACTCTACTTATTATGAATATGTCAATCAAAGATACTGTCCAAAATACTGTCAACGTTAGTAATTTTAGTCGCTCGCAACTAGGTCAACCGGATGAGAACAATTTATATCAAGCAGTCGCCACAGTTACCGAGGGACATTGGCCGGAAAATCTGTCGGGATACGTTTTTATCGTCTGTCCTTTTCATAGAAAAAATGACCGTCATTTGTTCTCTGGCGAGGGTGTAATTATTAAATGGGACTTGCAAGGGAAAAATAATCAAGTTAATGTTTACAGTAAAAAACTGAAAACCTGGGATAGTTTTTGGCGAAAAGTTTTACCGATATTTAATATTAGTCAAGCCACTTTTCCTGCCGTGGTCAGCATTTTGGGTTGTTCAGAAATAGCGAATACTGCTATAGTTAAACTAGAAAAAGTTTCCGAAAATGAACAACTAGAAGAAACCAGATTAATTCTCACTGCCGATGCGGGACGTTACTGGGAAGTGGACCCCGTTTCCCTTGATACTATCACTCCGATTGGTTATTTTGACCAACATATTGTTTCCGTGCCTTTATCTTTTTTCCCAGTCCTAGAAAATACCGCTCATCCCTTCTACGACAAAAAAACCAAAGAATTTATCACCTGTGAATTAAAGCTAAAACTTGTATCGGGAGGTATGTTAAAAGACTTAGATAAATCGGCGTATATTGTTCTTTGGGATCAACAAAAACAACTTAAACCCTGGAAACTACAGGGAGCTATCCTCGATGGTAGTCCCCATTCGGTCATCGTCACCGAAGATTATATCATGATTCCCGATATGCCTTTTCAGATGGGAGTAGCCAAACTATTAGGTATCAGAATCAAGCCTGAAGAAACCTATCCGAAAACTCAAATTTATCTGGTTAAACGTCAAGACCTCAAGGAAGAAGAAACCACCGTTCCCTCGCAATTAATTACCTTCAATGGCGACAGTTATCACTTCCTTTGTAATTACCATAGTATCAACGGTCAAATTCATCTGGTGGCCATCCAAAACGCCACTATTAGTTTAACCGAAGCGATCGAAAAAGACGATATCCAACATTTTACCGGTCAGGGTTATCCTCCCGAATACCACGGCATTCCCTGGATGTTTTCCTTTGACCCCGGAGTGCTGCGCAAAGTGGTTATCAAAGATGCCAGGGTGATGAGCGAACAAGCTTTCATCCATCCGGGGTGGTTCTCTACCACTCTCTACACCGCCGACCCGCGGGAATTGGAACAGGGATACAGCGCTATTTATCAGGTTTATGCCGGTTATGTGCGCGAATTAATCTGTCGTCGTCAGTATATGGATTTTCGCGACCAAAGTAATCGCATCCTCAGGGATGCCGAACTTCCCTGTCATGACTTGCCCTCGGTATTAGCCAAGGTTCCCTTCGATAAGGATTGGAATCAGTTAACTGAACAGATTAGCCAAGAAAAAAATGCCAGTGATACTCATGTATCACATTTAGGTCGGGAACTACTGGATTTTTATGTTTGTCCCGATGGCTATATTTTAGATAGCATTCAGTTTATTCCCCAAGAACAGGGCTATCTATTTACGACGGTTTTAACCCCGACCAGAGTATTAGAAGCTTGGTTATTTAACCCTGACAATCTCAAGGGCGGACCGATTGCTAAACTGAGTTTGCCGGAAGATGTTCACTTTGGTTTTACCTTGCATTCCGAGTATTTCGAGCAAGTGCTGCCTTCTCCCCGTCCTTCCGTCTCACAGGTAAATCGAGTCCTGTCAGCCTTGCGGAGTCTTGTTTTAGTTCCCGTAGAATTTTTCTTGGGGAGACCCGCAGCCATTTACAATCGCCAAGTAAAAAAATGATTGTTCTCAACGGATACGACATTCTTGCCCAAATCTACGAAAGTGTTAACTCGGAAGTCTATCGGGCTATTCGCACCGCCGATAATCAACCGGTTATGCTCAAAATCCTCAAGCAAGAATATCCCACCGCACAACAACTAACCCACTACAAACAGGAGTATAAAACCATCTGCGGCCTGAACTTCGAGGGGGCGATTAAAGCCTATGGTTTAGAAACCTACCGCAGAACTCCCGTGATTATTTTGGAAGATTTCGGGGGTATATCCTTAAAAAAATGGCTAGAGGGCAAACCCCTGGCCTTAAGGGACTTTTTAAGCCTTGCACCCCGAATAGTGGCTAATTTAGAGAAAATTCACAACGCCAAGGTTATTCACAAAGATATTAATCCTGCCAATATAGTTCTTAACCCCGAAACCGGACAAATTAAAATCATCGATTTTGGCATTGCCAGCGTCCTGCGGCGGGAAAATCCGGGGCTAAAAAATCCCAACGTTCTAGAGGGGACTTTAGCCTATATTTCTCCCGAACAAACCGGACGGATGAATCGCAGTCTCGATTACCGCACGGATTTTTATTCCTTGGGCGTTAGCTTCTACGAACTTCTCACCGGACAATTACCTTTTCGGGCTAAAGATGCTTTGGAATTAGTTCACTGTCATCTGGCAAAACAACCTCTGGAGATTAATAGTCTCGTCAGGGAGAAAATTCCCCCGGTGGTGGAGGCAATCATCAGGAAACTGATGGCTAAAACCCCCGAGGAACGATACCAAAGTGCCTACGGTATTCGGGCAGATTTAGAAGAATGTTTAAGACAACTAGAAACAACGGCTAAAATTGAGGATTTTGTCATCGCTGGGCAAGATCTAGCCAATCAGTTCCAAATTCCCCAAAAACTCTACGGTAGGGAGGCAGAAATCGCCACTCTCCTCACTGCTTTTCAACGGGTAGCCACCGCAGATAAAAACTCCTCTCACACCGAACTGATGCTAGTTACGGGTTATTCTGGCATGGGTAAAACCACCCTAGTTAGGGAAATTTATCAGCCAATTACTGAAAAACGCGGCTTTTTTATCTCCGGTAAATTTGACCAATTTCAGCGCGATACTCCCTACGCTGCCGTGGTTAGCGCTTTGACTCATCTTGTCAAGCAACTTTTGGGGGAAAGTCAGCCACAACTGCAACTATGGCGACAAAAACTCTTAAAGTCTTTGGGGGCGAATGCACGGGTTATTATTGATGTGATTCCTGAACTAGAATTAATTATCGGTCCACAACCAGAGGTGTTACAATTAGGAGCGATCGCTACTCAAAATCGCTTTAATTTAGTCTTTAAAAATTTTATTCGGGTCTTTTGTTCCCCGGAACACCCCTTAGTCATCTTTCTCGATGATTTGCAATGGGCAGACTTGGCTAGTCTCCAGTTAATAGAATTAATTATGCTCGATGGCGATATGGACTATTTGTTTTTAATTGGCTCCTATCGCAGTAATGAAATTAATTCCACCCATCCCCTAACCGCTACTCTCGATAAATTAGAGCAGGGGGGCATAATTATCAATCAAGTTATTTTAAAACCTCTGGGTCTTGAACAGGTCAATCAGTTAATTGCTGACACCTTAAATCATTCACCCGAATATGTGCAATCTTTGTCCGCTTTAGTCTGGCAAAAAACCCACGGGAATCCTTTTTTTGTCAATGAATTTCTCAAAACTATCTACTGGGAAAATTTGCTATTTTTCCAACCGGGGCAGCAAACAACCACTAAAACCGATAATAATAGGGGTTATTGGCAATGGCATCTCGGCCAAATTCAAAGGATTGGTAGTACTGATAATCTGATTCAATTTATGATGGGCAAAATGCAGAAATTGCCCCCCGAAACCCAGGAAATTTTAAGTTTAGCCGCTTGTCTTGGGGCAGAGTTTAATTTATATAGTCTGGCAGTAATCTCTGAAAAATCACCTCCAGAACTTTTACCAATTTTAACTTCTAGTAGCGAAGCTGGTTTAATTATTCCCCTCTCAGAATTGGATGAACAATTACTGATTCAAGAATATAAATTTGCTCATGATCGCATTCAACAAGGAGCTTACGCTCTCATCGAAGACAGCAAAAAATCTTTAATTCATTTGAAAATTGGTCGCCTACTTTGGCAGCATACTGCCGCCAATGAATTATCGGAAAAGATTTTTAAAATAGTCGATCATCTCAATCTTGGTTATCGACTAATTAGCGAGGAAAAAGAACGAGAGTCAGTGGCTAACTTGAATTTACTAGCAGCCCAAAAAGCCAAAGCCGCTAATGCCCAAACTGGAGCCTTAAAATATATTAAAATCGCTCAAAAACTTCTCAAAAAATCAAGCTGGAAAAATAACTATCAACTGACTTTAAATATTTATTCTGAAGCCACAGAAATCGCCTATTTAAGTGGGAACTTTGAGCAGATGCAACGCTGGGCTAATCTCGTATTAAAACAGGCAAAAACAACCCTAGATAAGGTGAAAGTTTATGAAGTCATCATCGAAGCCTATCACGCCCAAAATCAAGAACTAAAAGCGGTAGAAATTGGTTTATCCGTCCTCAAAAGCCTAGATTTCGAGATTCCTGAATCCTTACAATCATCAGATATTCAAAAAGAACTAACTAAAACCAGACAAAAATTAGCGGGTAAAAATATCAAAGATTTAATTAATTTACCGCCGATAAATGAAGAAGAAAAATTAGCAATCATGAAGATAGCAAGTGCCATATTTTCTCCTGTTTATATTGCCGCCCCTCATCTCTTACCCATCCTAGTATCAAAACAGGTTAACTTATCAATTGAATACGGCAATAGTTATCTAGCGGCTTTTACTTATGTCAATTATGGCTTAATTCTTTGTGGTCTTTTAGAAGATTGGGAAACGGGTTATCAATTTGGACGATTAGCTTTAAACATTGCTGATAAATTTCATGCCAAAGCCCTGATGCCGAAAATAATTGCCGTCTTTTCCGCCACTATTAGTATCTGGAAAGAACCGATTAAAAATTCCCTGTCCTTGTTAAAATCTTCCTATCAAACCGGTTTAGAAATGGGCGATCTCTACTACGGAACAACCTGCGCCTATCTTTACTGTTTTCATTCCGCCTTTATCGGACAGGAATTAACCGAATTAGCCCAAGAAATAGCTAACTATGATCTGGCTTTTGTTAAGCTCAAACAAGAAAACCCCCGCAACTATCTAAAAATCTATGGTCAAACAGTTTTAAATCTGCTGAGGCACTCGGAAAATCCCGGTCATTTAGAAGGACAGTACTATCAAGAAACTCTTATGTTACCGTACCATCTAGAGGCTAATGATCTCTTCGGTCTCTGTGCTTTATTTGTTAATAAATTATACCTTTGTTATCTATTTGGACAGTACGAACCAGCCATTGAAAATGCTAACCAAGCCCAAAATTATCTAGGGGGAGCTACCGCTACTTTATTGATTCCTCTGCATAATTTCTATGATTCCCTCGCCCATTTAGCTATTTATAATCATCTGGACAATGACCAAAAACAGCAAGTATTAGAACGAGTGACGAATAATCAGAAAAAGCAACAGGAATGGGCCAATCAAGCCCCCTCTAACTATCTCCATAAATTTTATTTAGTGGCAGCGGAAAAGGATCGGGTGCAGGAATCCTATCTAGAAGCCATAGAAAACTACGATCTAGCCATCGCTAAAGCCAGGGAAAATGAATACATTAATGAAGAAGCACTGGCTAACGAACTAGCGGCGAAATTCTATCTCGATTGGGGTAAAGTAAAAATTGCCAAAACCTACATCAATGAAGCTGCCTATCTCTATTCTCTTTGGGGAGCAACAGCTAAAGTCAAAGATATAGAAAGCCACTATTCTCACTTAATGGTCAATAATTATGGTTCCAATTCCCTGACCGAAACCACGAGAACTACCACCAGAAAAAATTCAGTTAGTCATGCGGGAGAACTGTTAGATTTAGCCACGATTATGAAAGCATCCCAAGCCATTTCTAGTGAGATAGTTTTAGATCAATTACTCGCCACCCTGATGAAAATTCTCATCGAAAATGCTGGGGCGCAGCTGGGCTATCTTATCCTAGAAAGCGGCGGACAACTATCGATCGAAGCCTCCGGTTCAGTGCAGGAAGATAGGGTGACAGTCTTTAAATCTAATGCGATCGAAGAACATCTTCCCGTCTCAATTATTAACTATGTGGCCCGGAGCGGTCAAACCGTTCTTAATAACGATGCTGCCCATCAGGGCAATTTTAGCAACGATCCCTATATTAAAATCCATCAAACCAAATCGCTGCTTTGCACACCCCTACTCGACCAAGGACAACTGCGGGGAATTGTCTATCTAGAAAATAATCTCACCGTCGGGGCTTTTACCCAAGAAAGATTGGAAGTGCTGCAACTGCTCTCTAGCCAAGCTGCCATCGCAATTACTAACGCCAAACTCTACGCCGAAATCAAAGCTAAACAGAGACAACTAGCGCAATTTTTAGAAGCCATGCCGGTGGGGGTATTCGTCCTCGATGCCGACAGTCAACCCTACTACGCCAATCAAACCGCCCAGGAGATTTTAGGAAAAGAGATAGTTAATATCACCACGGCTAATCAGTTGGGGAAAACCTATCAGTTATATCAAGCTGGAACCGATCGATTGTATCCCACAGAATACCATCCGATTGTCCGAGCTTTAAGGGGGGAAAAAAACACGGTGGATGATATAGAAGTTCACCAAGGAGAGAAGATTATCCCCCTAGAAGTGTATGCCACGCCCGTTTTTGACGAAAAAGGAGAAATTATCTATGCGATCACCGCTTTTACCGATATTAGCGAACGAAAACAGGCGGAAGCGGAACGGATTCGCTTTACCCAAGAATTAGCCGAGTATAGCCGCACCCTAGAACAGAAAGTGCAGGAGCGCACCCTGGAACTCAGCCAAACCCTAGAAATTCTCAAGGCCACCCAAGCAGAATTACTGTTTGAAAATGAACTGCTCAGAAGTACCGAAGAATCTAGCACCTTTGACTACCAAGTGGGGGGCAGTTTGCCTATGGATGCACCCACCTACGTGGTCCGCGCCGCCGACCGTTATCTCTATAAAGCCCTCAAACGGGGCGATTTTTGCTATGTTCTCAATCCCCGTCAAATGGGTAAGTCTAGTTTAATGGTACGCATGATCGACCACCTCCAACACGAGGGGGTCTGTTGCGCTCCCATTGATTTAACCCGCATCGGCAGCGAAAATGTCACTCCCGACCAATGGTACAAGGGGATAGCCTTCGAGTTAGGGCGACGTTTTGGACTGCTCAAAAGGGTCAATCTCAAAGCTTGGTGGCAAGAACGGGAAGATGTCTCGGCAGTACAGCGCTTGGGCGAATTTATCGAAGAAGTGTTATTGCTGGAAGTGGGGATCGTGGAAGGTTCTCCCCCGAAACCGATCACGATTTTTATCGATGAAATTGATAGCGTTTTGGGCTTAAATTTCGCGGTTAATGACTTTTTTGCCCTGATTCGTTCCTGCTATAACCAGCGTGGTTTTAACCCGCTCTATCGGCGTTTGACCTTCGCTTTCTTCGGTGTTGTCACCCCCTCCGATTTAATTACCGACCACCAAATCACTCCTTTTAATATCGGTCATTCGATTCAATTGGAGGGTTTTAAGGAACACGAAGCCCAGCCTTTACTGCGCGGATTGGCCGAGAAAGTTAGTAACCCGCAAACTGTCTTAAAAGAAGTCTTTGCTTGGACAAACGGTCAACCTTTTCTGACCCAAAAACTCTGTCAGTTAATTCGCACCGCCGCCTCGCCGATTCCCCCCAATGGTGAGGCCTCCTGGATTGAGGACTTGGTACAGAAGAAGATCATTGACAATTGGGAGGCTCAGGATGAACCGGAACATCTGCGGACTATTCGCGATCGGCTTCTCAACAGTCATCGCTCCCAGTTGCTCCTGAGACTCTATGAACGGATTTTAAGGGAAAAAGAGGTGATTGCCGAGGATAGCCCTCCAGAAAAAGAGTTACTTTTATCGGGGTTAGTGATCAAAGACCAAGGCCGGCTGCGGGTCCATAATCCCATCTATCGGGCCATCTTTAACCTCGATTGGCTGGGTTGCAGCTCAAATTTGTAGAAATATCCACTACAGAGCAATTATTGGGACTTAAACGCTCAATACAGATCACATCGATTATAATCGCTACAGAGTCGGCACTTGACGTTGAGAGATTGGCAATGAAACAGACAACCCCCTCCGAGTCAGAGATAAATGAAGCTTACTTCGCCATGTTATCTTGGTGTTTTGTGCCTAAATTTCCCCGCAAGTCAGCCCCCTGTCTCGGCCAGTGCGAGTCGCTATTCTCGGAGCAACACGAGCAGTCGTGACTAAATTACTCGAATTCCGCTATTTTCCTTTCGTAAGATTAGAGCCATGAACAAAACAGATGTAATGAGTTGGATTTATTTTAGTCATCCAAAAAAAGCTGATATTGTCAATATTTTAATAATTATTGCCATATGGACTGTGATGGTAATTGTCGTCAATCCTTTGGGTAATTTTCCTCTTAATGATGACTGGGTTTATGGACTGGCAGTAAAATCGATTCTGGAGAAAGGTGATTTCCGCCTTCCCAGTCCAGCCCATGCTAACCTATTTTTTCAAGCCTTTTGGGGAGCCTTATTTTGCCTTCCTTTTGGATTTTCATTTACTGCATTACGCTTCTCAACTTTAACCTTAGGATTAATCGGTGCGATTGGTACTTATGGACTGCTTAGAGAAGTTAATGCCAATCAGAAAATCTCTTGGTTGGGCGCTTTGCTGATAGTGGTTAATCCTCTATACTTTGGATTAGCTAACAGCTTTATGACCGACGTTCCTTTTCTGGCTTTAAGTATCCTATCTTTCTATTTTCTGATCAGGGGATTGAAGCGGGAATCAACTATGGAAATTATTCTCGGTATTTGCCTCGCTTATATCACGATTTTAATCCGTCAATACGCAATTATTATTCTTTTATCATTTGCCCTAGCATACTCGTTTAAACAAAGATTTAAATTAAAAATTTTATTGGGCAGTTCCCTGATATTTTTATCAGGAATTTTACTACATGAACTGTATCAAAAATGGCTTTATTCTACAGGACGCATGCCTTTAACAGCAGAGAATACCCTGACTATAATAGCAGAGAAGGTATTGATAGCTATAGGAAAATTAGATTTCGGCAACCACATTTTAATGATTTCAATTATATACCTGAGTTGTTTAGTCTTCCTTGCCCTAGCGATCTTTTGGACAAAAAATTAAAAATTTTGTTGGGCAGTTCTCTGATGGTTTCCTTGGTAATCTTACTCTATAAATTGTATCAACAATGGCTTGAATCTAAAGAGCGGACTCTTTTAATAATGGAGAATGTGTTGATGAATATGCAAAAATTAGATTTTGGCAACCATATTCTAATTATTTCAATTGGTTGTTTTATTTTCCCATTCATAGCGATATTTTTTTCTGGGAAATTTAAGGAAATATCGCGCCAACACCAAAGAATAACGCTCTTAGCTTTATCTAGCTTTTTTGTTGTCGTGATGGGTAAATTGATCCAGCAAGGCAAAACTATGCCCTTCATCGGTAATGTCCTAGTTTATTTTGGCTTAGGCCCTTTAACCCTTCGAGATACTTATATCTTGAAGGTAAATTATCCCCCCTATTCCCTTGGCTTAAAAATATTTTGGTTGATGATGACGGCGATTGGTGTAGTTGGAGCGCTTTTATTGCTTTACTATTTATGCTCAGGGATATTGCAAACCTTTTCTGAATCAGAAAAATGGTTGAATTTACTAATAATTTCTGCGATATTAGTTTATCTTTTTCTTTTGGGAATAAAGTATGCTTTTGATCGTTATTTTTTGCTGCTTGTACCATTATTTATGGTCCTTATAGTAATTTTAAACAAGGACATTGCCGAACGAGATATTGGCAAAAAAATAACTGCTTTTGCCTTGACAATGATCTTTATTTGGGGCGGATTTACGGCTCTTCGGTTTGTGTTATGCAATGGACGGGGGTTATATTGGATGTAACCCTTATATAGAAAGGCATTTAGCGATTTTTGTCGATTGTTTTTGATCTAGAGCGAACTAATCAATTAAGTCTCTTACCAGATAAGGA
>NZ_JASJFB010000551.1:0-1726 GCF_030065455.1 Microcystis sp. M53602_WE12
ATCGCTCTCTAACCCACAACGAGGACAGGTTGCTTTTTGATTTTTCGATTCGATTCGGCAAACTATACCGATATTTTCTAGGTGTAGATAGCCTTGAATACAGGTTCCTTTTAGGTTCAAAAATTTGTCAAGTATCATAAGTAAAATAATCTCGTTTTTGGCTATTATATCAAATCTTAACTCAATTGTCTATCTTTTGGTATTAACCTGTTTGTGCCTTAAGTCCTTCCCTGTATGGATTTCAGCTACTTTTGAGCGTAGGCGCTCTCATCGAATTTTATTTTAAGTTAATTATTTGCATAACAATTCCCGAAGAGCCGGAAAATGGGTCATTAAAGCTTAATTATCAGGAAAAAGCTCTGATCGTGTCTAAATTCTAGCTTTCTTTCGGGGCAAGCTTTCGGGTGATCAATAACTAACAGAAACTAAATTTTCGAGTTGTTGTTAGAAAATAGGCGAGCGCTCGCTTATAAAATAAGAGTTTCAGCACTTATGTGTTGACAGGGATTTTCCGAGATAGAAGAGCGATAAGATTTTTATTCACCTATGATAAACCTATGGCCTAAAATAATCATAAGGAGACAACATCACTCAATTTAAACTACTGACAGGAGAAGGAAAAGTCGGGACATACGGCGACTTGTTAAAATTAGGTAGTAGAGGAGATCACTTAACCCCTCATCATCTACCATCCAATGCGTATATGAAAGCGAAAATCAAAGGTTACACAACTAATCAAGGAATTGCTATCATGATGGAACACTTATCCCCCGGAAAAGGAGGTCGTCATCGTCAAACCTTATCTTATGGTAAAAGTCCAGACTTAACCCTTTCCCCTCGACAAACCTTAGCACAAGAAGTTTGGGATATTCGCTCAATTTATCTAGGTCAAGGATTATATAATGCAGATATTAGAAAGGGATTACAAGAACTCATTCAACTTAATAAAACTACCTGGTCAACCTTTTTTGATTAAGGAGCAACAACCCCATGAATTTAATAAAAATCCTACAAGAGAATCGCTTAATGAAAACACCCCAAGAAATTAACTTATTTGAGGAAACATTAGAAAAACTTGCCAAATATCCTGATGATAAACATTTAAAAGACTTACATCTTATCCTAGATGATAACTGTGAACATCCTGAAATTATGTTTAGTTTATTGCATTTTTTAGAAGATTTTGAAACCCAACAACAAATACAAGCTTTTATTGAAGTGATTCCTCAATTAATGATAACTGCACCAGAATGGACAAAAATCATTCACTATCGAATGATTAATGATGAATCTGCTGTTAAAATTTATCAGAATAGTCTGGAATTAGCCAATCAAAAAACACCTCATTTTTTGTATCAACTTTTACTAGAAAGCGTCAAAAATTATATTAATTCATCCTCGGAGGTCATCTTAACCTAAATTTTTGTATGACTTATAGAAATTAAAATGATATTTTGGTATCTGTAATCCCTTAAAAAATGTCGCTTTTTCTGGCATTTGTTCAACCTTGATTAATTTAATTTGAGACTCAGTGACTTCCCCCAACCCCCCAAAAGCCTGGATTGGGTAATAAAATCAAAAGTAAACCGCTCAACTAAACTTACTCAAACTTACTTAAAAGCCTGAAAGCTTAGTCATTCGTAGTGGGTCAAGCACTACAGGATTAAACGGCAAACCCTTTATTCCCTGGTCAATGACATCAGGAATTACTTTTCTAATGATGTTA
>NZ_JASJFB010000101.1:0-7995 GCF_030065455.1 Microcystis sp. M53602_WE12
GAATCCTGAATCCTGACTCCTGACTCCTCAAAACCTAAGACTCTGTACCTCACAACTATGGGAATTGCTATAAGATGAACGTAGGTTGGGTTGAAGCATGAAACCCAACGCCCGATTATGTTACGCTACCGCTAACCCATCCTACAAATAATTGTGCCTCCCTACTTAAGCTGCCCGCGAATTTAAATTGCTTGTTGAGATGAGGCACTCTTGCAACAGTAAAGGGATTTGAGGAGATTTAGCCAATCTTAAGGATAGGCGGTTAAAATGCGTCTTAGCCTATCTTAATGGTGGGGGAGGAAGTCTCTGGTTTTTGGGAAAGTCAGAACAATAGCTGGTTGTCTAGAGATGATGACAATGATCCTAAACGTGGTCAAATTGATTTCGCCGCTAATAAAAAAAAGTCGATTGACACAGGAACCAGTTAGCGGCCAAAATTGACTCTATTAGCCGTTGGCAAGCCTTAGAATTGATTGTGTAACAGGTTAATTAAGTCTAGCTCGATCTCGAAAAAAAACAACTAATAATGATCATCGCAGGAGAAAGAAGCGGAGTCGGTAAAACTACGATTACTCTGGCAATCTTGGCCTATTTAATCAGTCGTGGCGATCGAGTGCAATCTTTTAAAGTCGGGCCCGATTATATCGATCCCATGTTCCATAGTCATTTTACCGGTCGCCCCTGTCGCAATCTCGATCCGGTTTTAACTTCTGAAGACTATGTAAAAACCTGTTTTGCCCAACATTGTCAAAATGTCGATTATGCTCTGATTGAAGGGGTAATGGGGCTATTTGATGGTATTCAATTAAGCGATACTCAATTTCCCGATTATGCCAGTACTGCCCATATTGCCCGTATTTTAGGGCTTCCTCTGCTGTTAGTTATCGATTGTAGTCGTTTATCTACCTCTGTCGCCGCTATTGTCCGCGGTTATCAATCTTTAGACAAAAATCTTCATCTAGCCGGAGTTATCCTCAATCGGGTTAGCAGCGATCGCCACCTGCAATTACTGCAAACCGCCCTAGAATCGATCAATATGCCGATTGTCGGGGTTTTGCGTCGTCAAGATTCCCTGACAATTCCCGATCGCCATCTAGGATTGGTTCCCAGGGATGAACTAGGAGAAATCAGGCAACTGCAAGATCAACTGGCTTCTATTGCCCAAAACTGCTTTAATTGGGACATTCTCTTGCCTTTACTCACTATTTCTCCCCAAGAGAACCCGAAAAATCCCCCAGGAGCAAATAAGCTTTTTCCCCCTATCCGTATCGGTATTGCCAGAGATAAGGCTTTTAACTTTTATTATCCCGATAATCTCGATATTTTAGCCAATTTAGGCGCGGAATTAATCTTTTGGAGTCCCTTGCAAGGGGCAAATTTGCCCGAAAACCTGCAAGGGTTGTACTTTGGTGGCGGTTTTCCCGAAATCTTTGCCCCGGAATTAGCGGCTAACACCCCTATCTTAACTCAGGTGAGAAAAGCGATCGCCTCTGGAATGCCCACCTACGCCGAATGTGGGGGATTAATGTATTTATGTGACAAAATAGTTGATTTTGAGCAAAAAAACCATTCTATGTTGCAAATAATCCCCCAATCTGCTATAATGTCCCCGAAATTAACCCTAGGTTATCGGCAAGCCATCGCCAAACAGGAGACGATCCTGCTCAAAGCAGGTCAACCAGTGCGCGGCCATGAATTCCATCGCTCCCAATTAAGCGGGGTGAGCGACGCACCGATTTATCAACTGCAAGCATTCCCCAAAAGTGCTATCAATGCCGAAGGGTGGCAAGGTAAGAATCTGCACGCTTCCTATCTCCACCTACATTTTGGGGGCCAACTAAGCCTGCCGAAAAAATTTTTAGCTGCCGGCCTTGATTTTTTCCGCACAGCTGCGTTAAGCTAATTACAGATAAATTCAATAATTAATCCGTTAAGGGATACAGGAGGTGATGTCGATGGTAGAAAGTAGTAAAAGCATGGGTCTCCTAATCGACAATAGCCGGCTGTGCGCCGGGGCTGTTCTCTAGACCCCACGTCTAAACAAGATTTAGACTAGCTGGAGTTCCTTCCGGCAGTCTGGTGTCGATTCCGATGACCCGCTACACCGCCCTTACCGAGCAATTGGTAAGGGCGGATAGTTTTTGAGGGTTTCCCGTCATCTGGGAACCCCAGAACCAGAAGTAATACCAATTTTTTCCTAAGTGAGCCTTTCTTGACTTTAACTCTACGGGCGCAAACTAACCCAGCGTCGCTTCTGGTTTGGGGACACCATTTTAACGCCTGTCACCGAGATAATATCATTGGCCAAATTCTCTGCCATCATGGGAATGAGTTGATTTATATTATTCTCATAAGCTTTTATCCAGAATTTAGCTAGTTTCTCTCTCGCTTCCTCATTGACGTAGATAGTTTTATCTGGCGTAATCAATACCATTGCCACGTGACCGGAGTTTTCCGTGATGGCAAAGACAAACTGATCACGGTCGGACTTGAGACCTTCGTACCAGTAGTCTAGGTGTTCTTCTAATTCGTATTCATAGAGAGCGCGTTCCATCTTGCCATCTTCTAGCAAGGCTTTACGCAGTGTATTGGCTATCTTTCTTTTTTTCATGGTCTTGTCCCTGTTTTTGTTCGCATTAATTACCTACCACTCCTTATGAAAAACAAGCACTTCGATCCAAAAGGCAAGATGCCCTCCCCGTTCACCATCGAACTACAGAACGGTTGGCGCCAGACCCTGCCGTTCGAGGACAAACGGGATTTTGAAGAGGCCCAAAAAGGCTTTATTGCCACCCCACCTTACAAACAAATCATAGCAGAGGCGGGTAACGTGGCTTGGGATATGGGCAGCTACGAGTTCCTGTTGCGCGGCTTTGACAGCGTTTTCGACAGCATTCACCCCTCATTGCAGCGCCAGGCAGTTCTGAACATGGCCTACGGACTCTATGAAGTCTTGCCGGACAAAATCTACCAAGTGCGAGGGTTCGACCTGGCCAACATGACGATCATCAAGGGCAATACAGGTTGGATTCTATTTGATGTGTTGACCTGTAAGGAAACGGCTAAAGCCGCTCTGGAACTGGTCAATGAACACCTGGGACACCGTCGTGTGGCCGCCGTCGTGTACTCCCACTCCCACGTCGATCACTACGGCGGGGTGCGCGGTGTGGTGGATGAGGCGAATGTGAAGAACGGGAAGGTGCAGATTATCGCCCCCGTTGGCTTCATGGAATATGCGATCGCCGAAAACGTCTATTCGGGGACGGCGATGGTCCGCCGGGCATTCTTTCAGTACGGCCTGCTATTGCCGCGCAGCCCGTTCGGCCATGTAGATCAGTCGATCGGCAAGAACACCGCAGCGGGCAACACCGGGCTGATTGAACCCACCCGTTACATCGAGCAGGACATTGAGGAATTGACCATCGACGGGGTGAAGATGGTATTTCAGAATACGCCAGGCACCGAAGCCCCCGCCGAGATGAACACCTATTTCCCTGACTGGAAAGCGTTCTGGGCAGCAGAAAACATCTGCGGTACGATCCACAACATCTACACGCTGCGGGGTGCATTGGTGCGGGATGCGTTGGAGTGGTCGAAGAAAATTAATGAAGCCCTCTATAGGTTCGGGCAGCAAGCGGAGGTGATGTTTGCCTCCCATAGCTGGCCCCGTTGGGGCAACGATCGCATTCAGGAAGTCATGCGAACCCAGCGGGATGCCTATGCCCATCTGCATAACGAGGTGCTGCACCAAGCTAACCAGGGCGTGACCATTAATGAAATCCACAATGTTTACAAGCTGCCCGAAAGTTTGCAGCAACAGTGGGCTGCCCACAGCTACCACGGTTCTGAGGAACACAATAGCCGTGCCGTGATTAACCGCTACCTGGGCTACTGGGATGCCAATCCAGCCACATTAATTCCGCTGTCACCGAGGGAATCGGCTCCGCTCTACGTCGAGATGATGGGGGGTGCGGAGAAGATTCTGGCCAAAGGTCAGGAGTTGCACGATCGAGGCCAATACCGCGAAGCCATGGAGATACTGAACAAGCTGGTCTATGCTGAACCCCAGAACCAGGCAGCTAAAGACCTACTGGGCGATGTGTTTGAGCAGATTGGCTACCAGAAAGAAAGCCCCAGTGTCCGCAACAGCTTTCTGGCCGCCGCTTACGAACTACGAAATGGCTTCCCCACGGGGGTCACGGCCAAGACAGTCACCCCCGATACGGTTCGCGCCATGTCCACCCAACTCTGGCTCGACTTCATCGGCATTCGTCTAGATAGCCAGAAAGCGCAAGGGATGAAATTCACCATCAATTTGCTCACACCGGACAACGGTGAGAAATTTGCGGTGGAAATGAGTAATTCAACCCTGACAAACATCAAGGGATTCCAGGCAAAAAATCCTGATCTCACCATCACGATCGACCGTAGCGACCTGGAGTTGATTATGGCTGGGATAGCCACATTTCCTGCCCTGATTGGCCAAGGGAAGGTGAAGCTAGAGGGCGATGCTCAGGTCTTGGTGCGACTCCAGAGCCTCTTAGTCCAGTTCACCCCGGACTTTGAGATCTTGCCAGTAAGCAAGCCGGCGGAGTCAGTTACGCCCACTGAGAACTCGTTCGAGCAGCCAGAGCCGGCAGATACGTCTGGAGGTTGAGCGGCAATGGCAGTCACCCCTGGCAACGGTGAAGGGCTACCGGTTTCAAGCGGAACAGTTTCGGAATGGGGGAGTTGGGCAAGTATCTCCCCTCTCCTCGTCTCCCCGTCCCTTCCACAGTGTTCTGTCTTAAGCCGCAACTTAATCCCTGATTATGGCAATCTGACCGCCGATGAACCCCCTTATATCTCTCGAAGTCAAGCCAATATTGCTAATCCTTGTTAAAATCACGATTTTTTCGCTGATGTTAGCCATCGGGATCGCTCTCTCTTTCGAGAAAATGCTCTCCCTCTGGCGCAAACCCGCTTTACTCTTCCGGGCGCTCCTAGCCGTTGTCGTGCTGGTGCCTTTGCTGGTTTTCCTGCTGTTAAAACTATTTAACTTACCCCCAGAAGTGATGGCTGGATTGGCATTTTTGGCAGCTTCCCCTGGTGCGCCTCTAACTACCAAGCGATCGCAAATGGCGGGAGCCAGATTCCGTTACTCAGCCAGTCTCCAACTCACCCTGGCTTTACTTGCGGTTGTGATTACGCCCCTTACCTTGGCTATTTTTACCACCCTCTTTGAGAGGCTTTCAGAGAATGTAACCATTTTAGAGGTAGCCCAGCAAGTCGCCATGGTGCAGTTCTTGCCTGTCAGTATCGGGCTTCTGATGCAAAAGTTCGCCGCCAAATTGGCCGAAAAGATCGCCAAACCCTTAACTTTTATGGCTAATGGTTTGTTTTTGCTCTTAGCTATCTTAGTCGGTCTTTTGGGATTTCCTGTACTGTTGAAAGTTTGGGGATTGCCACTGGTTGCAATTCTGATTATGGTAATCGCCTCTCTAGGGATAGGACACGCTCTAGGCGGTCCCGATGATGATCAGCGATCGATTCTCGCGATTTCCTCTGTTGCTCGCAATGTCGGTTTAGCCTTTTTTATCGCTATTTTGAATGACGTACAGCAGCAGGTGATTCCTACGCTGCTGGCTTATTTAATTTTGGGAGCCGTTCTGGGCGTTCTTTACTCAATCGGTCGTAAGCGCAAATTGGAGAAACTTTGATATCCTCGCCGCTGTGTCAACTCTTAGTTTTTGTTTAAGTGCCGTTAGGGGCGACAGAGTGGCCACTTTGTCAACTGGTCAAGGCAAAAAAATGAGATCGCATCTTTCCCTAAGTAATTAAATTGTGTATAATGGCAAAAGAATAGAAAGGCTATATGCGTCGTCAAACTGTGTAGTCAACCTATAAGGTGTGAGGAAAAAACCATCATGTTAAGAATGTTCTGGAAATCATTGCTGGTTAGCCCAGCGATTTTAGGGGCTACCCTAGTAGCTTCCGCTAATGCTAGTAGCTTCGATCCCGCCAAATCTACCAGTGTTTCTACCGAATTTAACAATCTAGAAATCGCTCAAGTTCAGGACAACGCTGCAGGAACTGGCGAATTACTCAATCAGATCGAACAGTACGGTAACGAAGGTCAAGTTGCACCCGTACAGGGCAACACCATCGATCAAGTCACCAGCGTTAACCAACTGCGGGATGTTTCCCCCACCGCTTGGGCTTTCGAGGCTTTAAGAAGTTTAGTTGAACGCTATGGTTGTATTGTTGGTTATCCCGATCGCACCTTCCGCGGCGACCGAGCTTTAACCCGTTGGGAATTTGCGGCTGGTTTAAACGCTTGCTTAAACGTCATGGAACGTTTAATTCAAGATGGTGTCAACGTCCTCAAGGAAGACTTAGATGCCCTCAAGCGCTTGATGGATGAGTTCCAAGCTGAGTTAGCGGCGTTGGGAGCTAGAGTTGATAACTTAGAAAGCCGGGTGTCTTTCCTCGAAAATAACCAATTCTCCACCACCACCAAATTAGCTGGGGAAGTTATCTTCGCTGTCACCGATACGGTCGGTGCCGGTAGCCCCGCCTCCCAGGCCGCCATGCAATACCGCGCTCGTTTGCTGTTAAACACGAGCTTCACCGGTCAGGACGTATTGAAAACTCGTTTAGCGGCGGGTAGTGCCACTCCCTTCGGATTTGATTACAAATCGACCACCACACTACAAAATGGTGATCCCGCTTCCGTCAGATTCGATAATCTGCAAAGCCCTTCCCTATTCCAAACTTGGACCGCGGCCGGTAACGGTAGCAATGTGGTTCTCGACTGGTTGGCCTACTATACCCCGATTGACTTAGGTTATTTTGGTCGCTTCAATACCTATGTTGCCGCTTGGGGCGGTATTTGGAATGACTTCGTTCCCACCACTAATCCCTTCTTTGAAGACTTCGACGGTGGTAATGGTGCGCTATCTACCTTCGCTTCCGAAAACCCCATCTACCGTATCGGTGGTGGTTCTGGGGGTGGTGTTAGCCTACAATTAGGCTTCCTCCAAAGCATTGTCGGTCCGACCTCCCTATCCTTGGGTTACTTAGCCGGTGGTGGTGGCTCTAGTTCTGCGGCCAATCCTAACCCGGGTAATGGTCTCTTTAACGGAGATTACGCCGCTTTAGCACAGATTAACGCTAACCTCTTTAACTTCCTCAACGTCGGCTTCACCTACGTTAACGCTTACCAAGGTGCCGATACCGCCATCTTCGGTAACGGTGGTTCCTTCGGTGTAACGGGTACTTCCGCCGCTAACCTTTCCCAAACTCAGTTAAATACCCTGCTCAACGTCAACGGCAACGATCCTGATAGCGTCACCCTACAGGATGAAGTCGGTTTCTTCAACTTCGGAGCCAAAGTATCCAATAGCTACGGTTTAACCGGTGCAGTGGATCTTGGTTTCGCCAGCTTGAGTGCCTTCGGTTCCTACTCCACCGTGCGTTTACTCGGTCTCGGTGATGCGGAAGTGTGGACCTACGGTGCTGGTATTGCCTTCCCCGACTTGGGTAAAGAAGGAAATATCTTAGGTCTGTTTGCTGGTGCGCAGCCCTACATCGGTCACTTAAGCTTCCGAGACATGGGGCTAAAAGTATCTAACATCGTTCCCTACCACGTTGAATTGTTCTACAAGTACCAAGTCACCGACAATATTTCTATCACCCCCGGTGTCATCTGGATTTCTGCACCTGAACAGTTCAAAGGCACTGGTAACGAGTGGATTGGCACTCTCCGCGGAACCTTTACCTTCTAGGATTTCCTAAATTAAACCCGAAACCCCACCCATGGTGGGGTTTTGTTTTAGGCAAATAGACGCTGATATTCTATCTGGATACAAGCATCCTTGACATCCTCACCGCCGTAAACGGACGGTGATTCCCAAACCTCACGATTTAGGTTTCTGCTTCTTTCCCGAAGGATTTTTCGCACCTGCCTTAACAGATTTACTCTGTTCTGGTCTTATGGTCGCTCTACAGACTGAC
>NZ_JASJFB010000014.1:0-4420 GCF_030065455.1 Microcystis sp. M53602_WE12
GTTCCCCGAATTAAACCGTAGGCCTGGGGAATGTAAATATTTAATAAGGGGTACTTGACATCGGGGTAATATATATGGGCGATGGCACTGACCAAATCCTGACAGCGTTGCCAAAAAGTCGCCCAATCTTCCCAAACCGGGCGATCATTGCGGGCTTCGACGATAATCCTCTCGATAATTTCCTCGACATTGCCCCCGGAATCACCGTCGGGAGAGGTTAATTCTGCCTTAATTTCGCCAATGGTGGCTTCAATTTCCCCGACTACTGGGCGCGTCCATTTGACCAACAGGAAGCGCCAAGCGACAAAAATCAGGGTAAAAACTGCCCAAATCCAATTTAAACCCCATTGATGGATCTGAAAGCCGGCGGCCACGATCAGAAAGATGACCACGGCGGCGATCGGAACTGCTAAAATCAATCCTTGCCAAGTTTTTAACCGTAACATTGCTCGATCTGGTTTTTTTCCATTCTACCGATCTCTGATTCTCGGTTAGGGGGCAGTCCTGATGCCAAAGTTGGCACCGCCAAGCCTGAAAATATTCTGATTGACGAATTGGCGTTATTTCAGCTTCTATTTTCCAGTCAGTCCCGATGAAAAAATTTTCACCCCCACAGATGAAAGAGGTTTCCTTCCCTACACCCCACACCCCACACCCTACACCCTCTTTCAAGTCAGAAATTAGACAGTGGCATCAATTTGGGCGAGGATTGCTGTGGACAACTGACAAAGTTGTTGATGACAAGGACCATTACTAGCCATGATCCCCCCCCATTGCCGCACATCGCCGCGATTATAGCGCACGGGTTGACCGTCAAAATAGGAAAATTTGCCGCCTGCTTCCGTTAAAATCAACTCTGGAGCGGCAAAATCCCAGTCTTTAGCCGCCGATTTCCCCGATAGGGAGATATAAACATCGGATTTTTGTTCGAGGATAGTGGCAATTTTACAGCCCACACTACCCACATAATTTTTACCGAAGAAGGGTATTTGACTTAATAAATTATCAAAACGTTGGTCGCGATGGGTACGACTAACCACCAGATAGAGATCGGTAATTTTATCTTTATTGGCAACTTTTACCTGTGTAATATTTCCGTCGCTAGTTTCTAGAAAAGTGCCTTTTCCTTTTTGGGCAAAATAGAGTTTTCCTTGATCCGGCAGGGCAACCACGGCGATGATCGGTCTTCCTTGATAACATAAGGCGATATGTAGGGCATATTCTCCCGTTTTGTCGATAAAATCGCGGGTTCCGTCCAAAGGATCGATAATCCATACCCAATCTTTCGGGATAGCTTCATTACCCTGATGGGTTTCCTCGCTCAGATAACCAAAGTCGATATCAGAAAAATTTGTTTGTAATTCCCCTAAAATATAGTTATTTGCCGCTAAATCCGCCGCCGTCACTGGTCCGCCTTTTTTCTTCTTGTTGACGGCTAAATCCTGTTCACCCCGGTGGTAGGATTGGAGAATTTTAGCACCACCCCAACCGACGGCACGAGTCACAGCTAAAATGCGATCGAGTGTTTCGGTATCTTGACAGGTTAAATTAATCATAAAATAGCCTCAGTTTTTCAGACTTATTATACTAAATCCGTTGAGTATAGGCTACTCATAGAGGAGAGGCAAAAGGCAAAAGGCAAAAGGCAAAAGGGGAAATAAATAATCAGTTTTTCAGACCTATTATCTACTAAATTGAAAGACTGGCATCTTAGCTTATCATCTCTTGCTTCCTAACTCCTGACTGGCTTAATGTTGCTCTTGCCAAAAATAATCGGCGGGTTTTTTGGTTTCTGCTGGTGATGATTGAGGAGCGTCTCCCAAGAAAACCGAACGCTGGATGACGCGATCGCCTAATCTTCTTTGGACTCGACTGGGAATACCGTAACCGTAGGCAATATGACCTTTTCCTGCTAGGACGATGATCTGATAGTCGGGATGAGCTTGCCAGAATTTAGCGATCGCATCGGCCATGGTTTCATCCCAGAGGACCTGTGCCAGAAAAAAGCGATCGAATCCCTGACTTTTGCCCCCCGTGTGTTGCTGATAAACGGCTAGGATCTGTTGACGGTACTCCTCGTTATCCTGGTTTATTTCGCTTTTAGGGGGAATGTAGGTCATTTCTGAGGTGGAGAGGCTTTCTAAGCCCTCCCGTGCCACTTTTCTAGTGATTTCCGTGGGTGTATTTAGGGCGATCGCTGGTAGTTTTTTTGCCTTGGCCAAGCGCAGGATCGGGGCGTAAAATTCCCAATCAAATCCCCAACGTTGGTCGTATTCACTTTTTTCTCTCAACTGATTTTCGCTAATTTTGCCGGCTAAATACTGATCCAAATAGATTTGGTAAGGACGTTGAAACATCTCGAAAGCGATCGCTATTTGGGGATTATTAGCCTGTAAATACTCGATAATAGCTAATTGGGCCTGATGATCGGCTTGGCTATCGTGCCTTTCCCCCAGATAAATAATCTCGGCTGTTTTTAAATCTGCCAGAATTTGTTTTTGGCTATTAGTAAAACTCCAGGCCCGGGGCAGCAAAATAAACAGTAAGCAGAGGGCAAGGAAAACAGGAAAAAAGCGTCGAGAGAATTTCATCTTTTTATACTAAATCCGTTGAGTATAGGCTACTTGTGAGGACAGGCAAAAGGTAAGAGGCACTCATGCAAAAGAGGGAATAGATAATCAGTTTTTAATAACTAGATTTAGTATTAAAAGCCTTTTAAGAAACTGATCTTAACCGAAGCCAAGACAAAAAGGGTGAGCAATGCCCACCCGAAAAAATTTTCAGAGAACCTTTCTGGTTTAGTAGGTTTCTACGTGCCAGCGATGTTCTTTTTTCAGTTGTTTCTGATAGACAGACCAATCAGCACCATTTTTAGCGGCGGCACCACTGATAGCATCGTCGATACCATCTTCCATCCCTTTCAGTCCGCACATATAAGCGTGGGTTTTGGGACTTTGGAGTAGATTCCAGATTTCGTCAGCGTGTTCGGCTACCCGGTGTTGAATATACATTCTACCGCCCTGGGGATTTTGCTGTTCCCGGCTGATGGCATAGGTGAGACGGAAGTTATCGGGGAATTCCGCCGCTATTTTCTCTAATTCTTCTTGGTAGAGAATATTGGCCGTTTTGGGAACTCCGAAAATCAACCAAGCTAGACCTTTGAATTTATAATCTTCGTGTTGTTCCTTGAACATCCGCCAGAGGAAAGCTCGGAAAGGAGCGATTCCGGTCCCAGTGGCCATCATAATGATAGTGGCATCTTCATCACCCGGTAGCAGCATTTCCTTACCCACCGGACCAGTAATAGCCACATCGTCCCCCACCTCTACATTACAGAGATGGGTGGAACAAACTCCATAAACGGTTTCCTTGGTTTCTGGATGTTGGTATTCCAACTGACGCACGCAGAGGGATACGGTTTTATCGTCTAATTTATCACCATGACGGGTGGAGGCGATCGAATAGAGTCTCAATTTATGAGGTTTGCCATTAGCATCGGTACCCGGGGGGATAATACCGATACTTTGCCCTTCTAAATAGCGTAAATCGCCCCCAGAAAGGTCAAAGGTGACGTGTTGTACGATGCCGATACCCCCCTCATCAACGAGAGGATAATTCTCGATACATTTGCCGATAAAGGGTTGATTCGGACGGTAGATGTTGACGGGGATATCTGTTTTTTCTTTCGCTTGAGTCATGGCCTTTTTCTTGGTCTGTTCGGTGACGGGCGATGATTGAGCGATTGGCTGTGGTGTGGAGGCACTAGAAACAGTTGCTACGGGGGCAATCCCATTTAAGGGTTTGATGCTGACGATACGACCACCTAAACGGGTAATCCGACGCATTTCTTGATTCATGCGACTGTAGGGAACCGTGAAAAACACGCTTCCACTCTGACGGATTGAATAATCCAAGCTGTCAGTATTGTCGTTTTGATTGAGACCCGCCACTTCGTAAACAAATAAACGGTTTCCCGCTAGTGTACTCGGACTGTACATTAAATATAACTCCCAACTCAAGTCACGATAATCGTTCCATAGTTTAGCCTACCATCGGTACACTACACCTAGGCCTAATTGAGAGTTATCTTAAAAAAACCACAGACATCGCTTTTATCTTTCCCTTAAGGATAGGTCAACTCTCTGGTTAAAATCTGTTACATTTGCAGCATTTTTACTTTTTATTAAGATTTCTGCTACTTTTCCCTATTTATGCTAAAAATCCCCCTGGTTTGCCTGATCAGGACAAGAGCGGGGGACAGATATTAGCGATAATTATTTTTTGACATCCTCGCCGCCCTAAAAGTGCGGCGATTCCTAAACCTCACGATTTAAGTTTCTGCTTCCACCACCGTCGCATACCACAGTTAAAAAACCATGTACTGTCTTACACAGAGTCCACAGACTTTCGCCCCATTTCA
>NZ_JASJFB010000401.1:0-1605 GCF_030065455.1 Microcystis sp. M53602_WE12
CCAATGCGGACGGTTTTGGAGATATGATGATTGGGGAACATTTCCACCGGTCCTTCGGGAGCATCGAATTTTTGTCCCACGGCCGCGGCGCGAACTTTGTCGAGATCATCGGCAGTTGCCGCTTGTTCCACCGCTTGCTTCCAGAGATAGACCATGATGTAGGCCGCTTCCATGGGGTCATTGGTCACGCGATCCTCACCATATTTAGCTCGAAAAGCCGCAACAAATTTCTTGTTAGCGGGGGTATCTACGGTTTGGAAATAGTTCCAACAAGCGTATTGACCGAGGAGATATTCCTTACCGATTTGTTTAACTTCTTCCTCGGCAACACTCACCGACATGACCGGATATTTATCGGGAGTTAAACCGGCCGCTTGCAGTTGTTTAAAGAAAGCCACGTTACTGTCACCGTTAAGGGTGTTGAAAATAACGCCACCATCGGGTAAAGCTTGCTTAATTTTGGTAATAATCGGGGTAACTTCCGTGTTACCTAGGGGTAGATAGTCTTCGCCCACGGTTTCGCCGCCTTTCGCCTTTAACTGCTCTTTAATGATCGTGTTGGCAGTGCGGGGGAAAACGTAGTCGGAACCGACGAGGAAGAATTTTTTCCCTTTATTTTCCAGCAACCAAGTCACTGCCGGCTCGATCTGTTGGTTGGGGGCAGCACCGGTGTAAAAGATATTTCTAGAACACTCTTGACCCTCGTACTGGACGGGATACCAGAGCATATGGTTTTTGGCTTCAAACACGGGTAAAACTGCCTGACGACTGGCGGAAGTCCAACAACCGAAGACAGTCACAACTTTGTCCTGATCGATCAGTTTGGTGGCTTTTTCGGTAAAAGTTGGCCAATCGGAAGCGCCATCTTCCACCACTGCCTCGATCTGTTTACCAAGAACACCACCGGCGGCATTGATTTCCTCGATCGCCAGTTTTTCCGCATCAACTACGCTGGTTTCACTGATGGCCATGGTGCCACTGAGGGAGTGCAGAATACCCACCTTAATCGTCTCTCCAGAGGCTGGGGCGGGACTAGCAGCCGGGCTAGGACTAGCCGTGGGGGTTTGGCTTTGATTGCCACCACAAGCTTTTAACAGAATACTGGTTCCCAAAGCGGCAGAACCGTACAGGAGAAATTTACGTCGTCCTAAATTTGACATGATGATCTTGAACTAACCTCGCTGACAATATTAGCTACTTCACACGGATGTTTTTGCTGAGGAGATTTTCGGGAATCTTTCTACGAATATCTGTGTGATATTACGGCTAGGTTAGCAGATTTTTTGTAATTTTCGCTACTTTTTAGATGTTTTTTGTAATTTTTTGCTACTTTTTTCCCAAAAATTAATGATTTTTCTGGAATTTACCTCAGTTTTTTAGCTATCAGGAGTCGGGAGGCAGGAGGCAGGAGTCAGGAGTCAGGAGTCAGGAGTCAGGAGACAGGAGGCAGGAGTCGGGAGATAGGAGACAGGAGACAGGAGACAGGAGACAGGAGATTATTTCTATTTAGGGCTTGCTGAATAATGGTAAAACCCTTTTAAAATAAAGCTTTTGACCTGTTAAAGTCCGATGTTCATGCTGCGAAAATAGGATTGGGACTTTCAA
>NZ_JASJFB010000408.1:0-3030 GCF_030065455.1 Microcystis sp. M53602_WE12
TAAATCCTTATCTGGTAAGAGACTTAATTGATTAGTTTGCTCTAGAGCAAAAACAATTGACAAAAATCGCTAAATGCCTTTCTATGTAAGGGTTCCATCCCTTATAACCCCCGTCCATTGCATAACACAAACCGAAGAGCCCCAAGTCTCAAGCAGCAAAACGAGTACAAAAATCACAATGTATTAACTGCGCTAAAACGATTAAAAATCAAGATGCTCATTGTCCCCATTGCGGTTATTATCAATATGTAGAATGTCATCATTGCCATGAGTTAACTTATAAAAATTTACCTTATTGTTATCATTGTGGTACTGCACAAACTTATGATAGTTAATAGTCCCCAAGCTACTGAAACGAGCAAAGAGAGAATTGCCACTTTATCAACTAATCAATTATGGATTTACTCGAATACCAAGCCAAGGAAATATTTGCTCAAGTCGGCATCCCCATTTTACCTTCCCAACCAATCCACGAACCGGGGGGACTAAAAAGATTAAACATTCCCTACCCCATCGTGCTGAAGTCCCAGGTACGAGCGGGAGGACGGGGAAAAGCAGGGGGGGTGAAATTTGTCGCTAATACCATTGATGCGATCGCTGCTGCCCATGCTATCTTTCATTTACCGATTGCCGGAGAATATCCAGAGGTAATCTTAGCAGAAGCCAGGTATAATCCGCAACAGGAGATATTTTTAGCCATTTTACTTGATTATCATCTGCAAAGACCGGTTTTACTGGGTGCGAGTCAAGGGGGAATGGATGTGGACAGTTTACTGGAAACCATGCAAAAAGTGGTCATTGAAGAGAGATTTTCCCCCTATCTCTGTCGGCAATTAGCCGTATCTATGGGTTTAAGAGGGTCTTTGATCGAGTCTATCAGTCAAATTCTCGAAAAAATGTATAGTCTCTTTGTCAGCAAAGATCTCGATATTATCGAGATTAATCCCCTGGGTATCAACGAAGCTGGGGAAGTGATGGCCCTAGATGGCAAAATAAGTGTTAATGATGCCGCTTTAGCTAGACATCTCGATCTCCTAGCTTTGACCCCACCCCAATTACAATCCCCTTGGTCGATAATTGATCAAACCGGCCGAATAGCCGTGATTAGCAATGGCCAGGGTTTGATGTCCACTGTCTGGGATGCCTTGGCAGGCAAGGGGGCAAAACTGGCGGCATGGCTTATACTGGAGGAAAGACTAGAATTAGAGCAATTAAACGAGCAAATAGAGTCTGGTCTGCAACAATTCCAACTATTGGCCGATTTAAAAGTGATTATCGTTGATATTATCAGTTATCCCGACTTTGGCCAAAAAGCGATCGAGAGTATTAGCAATTACTACCGCAGTTATAGCCCATTATCACCCAGCCGGGGCAGCGGCGAACGGATGATCCGGGCTACCCGACAGGAAAGACAAACCTTGGAACCCAGATCTTTTCCCAATCCCACCGTACCACAAATAATTTTTCGCGTCCTAGCTGACAGCAAAGCGATCGATCTCAGTCAGAGTTTAGCTGATGTTAACTTTCATTGGTTAGAGTCTTTAGAAGAGGTAGTCACGGCAGCAATTAAATTAGCCTAGAATTAGTGATCAGCAGCAATTCTCATTTTGAAATAAATAGAGCATTAACCCCGATTTTGGAAGGCAAAATATAGTAGAAAGTGACTATTTTTCAGGGAGAGGCGATCACTAAAAAAACAATTGGTTGGATAAATTAAGTATAAATACTCAAGCAATCAAAGGGATTGGCTGAGAACGAACGGGGTAAATTCAGGAAGATAGTTCTGTTTTTAGAATAAGGAATTCAAGGGAAATAAAAATTTATAATTATTGTCAGCTAAGGTAAAATGGGTGAGTTAGAAATCCACCAGCACGTCAAATTATTCCAAGATGGCTCAAAAAGCGGCAACCCTAGAAATTTCGGAATTAATGCAATTTTTACGTCAAGAATTACATGATTTACCCGATGAGAGGAAACCTGGAAATAATAGAAAATATGAGGTAGAAGATGCCGTGATGGCGGCATTTTCAGTCTTTTTTACTCAGTCGCCGTCTTTTTTAGACCATCAACGTTTAATGAAAAGTAATAAGGGAAAAGATAATGCTGAAAGTTGATTTTCAATTGAAAAAATTCCTGGGGATAATCAAATAAGAAATTTGTTAGATCCAGTGCCAGCCTCTAATGTCTCTAGGACTTTTCAAAAAGTCTATGAATGGTTAAAGGAAAAGGGAGTTTTGAAAAAGTTTCTCTACTTAGATGGAGAAATTTTAGTGGCGTTAGATGGCACAGAATATTTCTCATCCAAGAAAATTCATTGCCCTCATTGTAACTGTCGTAATCATCGAAATGGAACCACAACTTATTTTCCTGGCTGTGTCACACCGATGGTGGTTTCTCCTAAGCAAAAACAAGTAATTAATTTAGAGCCAGAATTCATTAAAAAACAAGATGGGCATCAAAAACAAGACTGTGAAAATGCGGCCGTTAAAAGATGGTTAAATAAGAATCATAAAAATAAGTATGGTTATCCTGTAACTCTTTTAGGAGACGACTTATATTCTCACGAACCTATTTGTGAATTAGCGGTAAAACAAGGTTATAAGTACCTAAGCAAAATTAATTACACATCTAAGCCACTACTCCGTCAGACTTCTGGTGTGAGGAAACAGTGAACTGAAAACTCAAATCCGATCCCTAATAGCTGTCTCCCGTCTCGGAGTCTCCCGTCTCGGAGTCTCCCGTCTCGGAGTCTCCTGTCTCGGAGTCTCGGAGTCTCGACTAGGAAATTAATTTTGCCCGACTACTTAGTTTTATTTTTGTTTGTTTGGAAACGTCGCCTAAAACTTTATATGAATGGCTAGAATTTTTAGAAAAAAGTGGCGAAGTTAGGACCGTTGAAAAGAAACAATGGGATGGACGAAAAAATCTAATTTATCGTTATCGTTATGCTTCTAGAGTTCCCTTAAGAGAGGGCGACTCAAGTCTCGAAGTTAATTGGTGTGAAGTGAATGTTATTAATGAAAAAACCCA
>NZ_JASJFB010000658.1:0-4088 GCF_030065455.1 Microcystis sp. M53602_WE12
GGGGATAAACGACAGAGATAAAAAAGACTATGGGCAAACCGACTGGCTTTATCGAATTCCTGCGTGAACTTCCTTCCGAACTTACCCCCCTCGATCGCCTTCATAATTGGGATGAGTTTCATCTTCCCATGCCAGAAGATAAACTCCGCAATCAGGCCGCCCGTTGTATGGATTGTGGTACACCATTTTGTCACACGGGAACGCTAATTAGTGGCATGGCCAGTGGTTGCCCGATTAATAACCTGATTCCCGAATGGAATGATTTAATCTATCGAGGATTGTGGCGAGAAGCCCTCGATCGCCTCCATAAAACCAATAATTTCCCCGAATTTACCGGTAGAGTCTGCCCCGCCCCCTGTGAGGGTTCCTGTGTTCTCGGTATTCATAATCCCCCCGTTACGATCAAAAATATTGAATGTTCGATTATTGACAAAGGTTGGGAATCCGGTTGGATTACTGCCAATCCCCCCGCCATCCGTACCGGCAAAAAAGTGGCCGTGATCGGTTCCGGACCTGCTGGATTAGCAGCCGCCGACCAGTTAAATAAAGCCGGTCACTGGGTGACAGTTTATGAAAGGGCCGATCGCCCCGGGGGGCTATTAATGTACGGTATCCCCAACATGAAGTTAGATAAGGAAGAAGTCGTTCTGCGTCGTCTCCAGATGCTCGAACAGGAAGGGGTAAAAATGGTCTGTAACACGGAAGTGGGCAAGGACATCAGCAGCCAAGACCTATTAAACGAATATGATGCCGTGGTTATCTGTACCGGAGCCACCAAACCCCGGGATTTAAACATCGAAGGTCGCCAATTAAAGGGCATTCACTTCGCCATGGAGTTTCTCACCGCTAATACAAAAGCACTATTAGACGGACAACCGGGGGAGGATTTTATCTCGGCTGCGGGTAAAGACGTAGTAATTATCGGCGGTGGCGACACGGGAACCGACTGTGTGGGGACTTCCCTGCGTCATAACTGCCGTAGCGTCACCCAATTAGAGATCATGCCGCAACCGCCCCGAGAACGGGCCGCCGATAATCCCTGGCCCGAATGGCCGAAAATCTACCGTCTGGACTATGGACAAGAGGAAGCGGCCGCGCGTTTTGGCGATGACCCCCGGGTTTATACCACCACGGCGACTAAATTCGAGGGGGATAGCGAGGGCAACGTCACAGGGATTCACACGGTACGGGTGGAATGGCAACGCAACGAAAAAGGGCAGTTTATCCCCCAACCGGTAGCAGGAACAGAAAAAGTCATCCCGACGCAATTGGTTCTATTGGCCATGGGATTTTTGGGACCAGAACAGCCTTTACTCGATGATTTAGGCTTAGAAAAGGATGCCCGCAGCAATATCAAGGCCGAACACGGTCAATTTGCCACTAGCTTACCGAAAGTGTTCGCCGCAGGGGATTGTCGTCGTGGTCAAAGTTTGGTGGTTTGGGCGATTAATGAAGGTCGCGGGGCCGCCAGAGAATGCGATCGCTTTTTGATGGGGGCGACGGATTTACCTTAAACCAGTAGTTAGGGCTTGCTGAAAAAGTTTTTTGTGGGGGCAGGGTGTGGGGTGTGGGGTGTGGGGTGTAGGGTTTTACCGATTTTGAGGGGGTCAATTACCTAATTTTCAGGGAAAAAGTACCTGAATTTTCCCCCCGATCACTCCCATATCCGGTACTTTTTGATTTCTAAAAGGTCTAAAAGTCTTACCCAACAAGGTTTTTAGATTTATTCAGCCAGCCCTAGTTACTCCTGCCATTGTCCTGACTTGCTGGGGGTGCTTACCCCTTGTGATAGTCAGGGCCAAAAAGAGGCCTCAGCCATAGCCATCAAAACCCAACCGCCGGTCAAACCTTCTCAATCTGAAGAGGAGGAGGAGCGACGAAACAATTGTCCCTATTGCCTATCTAGACAATTGCTCCCTGTTTAAACCGTTGCCGCCGATGAATCAAGCACCACCTGTTCATTGGTGGGTAACTCCAGACAATAACCCGCACCGTAAACGGTTTTAATATAGCGAGGATGACGGGGATCGGGTTCTAGTTTCGTTCTCAGATGGCGAATATGAACGCGAATAGTCTCGATATCATCATCGGGATCGTATCCCCAGACCTCCTTGAGAATATCACTAGGGGAAACGGTTTGACCGTGACGTTGGAGAAGACAGTGGAGTAACTCGAATTCTAGATGGGTTAACTTGACCACACTTTCAAACCAGACCGCCTCAAAACGTTCGGGAACCAGGGTTAAAGGTCCAAAACTGAGTATTTCTGAGTGTTTAGCGGCTTGGGGAATGCGATCGGTGCGTCTGAGGAGAGCGCGTACCCTAGCTAACATTTCCTCCACCTCGAAAGGTTTGGTCAGGTAATCATCAGCACCCGCATTAAAACCTTCCACTTTATCTTGGGTTTGTCCTAAGGCTGTGAGCATCAAAATCGGGATGTCGGACGTGCGTTCATCTCGTCGCAAACGCTGACAGACAGTAAAACCATCGACTTTGGGCAGCATTAAATCCAGCATGATTAAATCGGGTTGTAACTGGACGGCCAAGGCCTGGCCTTTAATCCCGTCCTCTGCGGGATTAACGTCATAACCCGCCATCTCCAGGTTGATGGAGACTAATTCCGCGATTGCAGGATCATCATCGATTACAAGTATTCGGGGCATTACCAGAGTGTTATGACTAAGGGTTTGGGTAGGGGGTTGCTAAATGTGTTCTCGCTGACATCGCAACTAGGGCTTTGTCTCTCAAGGGCTTGAGTTTAGCACAACATAAAGAATCCTGTACTGATTATAAGCATGATTGCTAAATTCGGTTTTAATTTGTGAAATTTTGCTGATATAAGTCTCCTGAATGTTAAGAATTTCTAAGAAGTGTGAAGAATGTCGAGCAAGAATTGATATTGGCGCTAGACTACACCCTCTCTCTCAACAAGATCAACTAGGGAGCAGTTTTTCACTAATCTTTACAATTGCGCCATCTCGATCGATACCGGTTTCAACCGGCGGTCAAGTCCTGCTAGAGCTAACTTTTCTCCCTAAGCTCCCCCGGCGGCACTGTAAAAATTCTTAATAAAATTACCGATCAATTCAGTTTAATCTACCAAAATAGACGGTTTTAGTAAGCATCTGTAACGAACCCGATCCATTCCACTCATCCCAACAGGTGATCATAATATGAGCGTTAATTTATCAACTCAACTGCGAGAAGGCACGAAAAAATCCCACACCATGGCAGAAAACGTCGGTTTTGTCAAGTGTTTTCTCAAAGGTGTGGTAGAAAAAACTTCCTATCGCAAACTGGTGGCTAACCTCTACTTCGTCTATTCGGCCATGGAGGAGGAGATGGAAAAACTTCCTAGTCATCCCGTCGTTTCTAAAATCTGTTTTCCTGAACTCAATCGCAAAAATGCGCTAGAACAGGATTTATATTTTTATTATGGTCCAAATTGGCGCAACGAGATCGCTTTATCTCCCGCAGGTCAGGCCTACGTTGACCGGATTCGGGAAATCGCCACAACAGAACCCGAATTATTAGTCGCCCATTCCTATACCCGTTATCTCGGCGATCTGTCCGGGGGGCAAATATTGAAAAAAATCGCCGAAAAAGCGATGAATCTGGAAACTGGTGGCACGGCTTTCTATGATTTCAAAGATATTTCCGACGAAAAAGCCTATAAAAACCACTATCGTCAAACCCTCGACGAGTTACCGGTGGATCAAGCCATGGCCGATCGCATTGTCACCGAAGCTAACGCCGCTTTTGGCATGAACATGAAAATGTTCCAAGAGTTGGAAGGTAATCTGATCAAAGCGATCGGAATTATGCTCTTTAATACTCTCACCCGTCGTCGCACCACCGGCAGCACCGAAACTGGATTGGCTACCGCCGAATAGTAGTCAAGAAAACCTAAAAAAACGGATAATTCTAGAATTGGGGTAATGGTTAGCCTTGACATCCTCGCCGCCCTAAAAGTGCGGCGATTCCTAAACCTCACGATTTAAGTTTCTGCTTCCACCACCGTCGCATACCACAGTTAAAAAACCATGTACTGTCTTACACAGAGTCCACAGACTTTCGCCCCATTTCAGA
>NZ_JASJFB010000599.1:0-2757 GCF_030065455.1 Microcystis sp. M53602_WE12
CTGCTGATTTCTGAAAACCTTGTAAATCAAGACTGAAAATATAGTTGCACACGGGGTTAATAATCAGTCTAGGAGAGCCAAACTAGGTGGCTCAAAAGTTTTTAAATGCCCTGAGTGTGGACATACTTTAAATCGTGACTTTAATGGTGCTTTGGGGATTATGCTCAAAGCTTTGTCGGATACGACCTTTACCGTTGTCAAAAATGGTAATGCTATTGTGGCACAATACAGTGATATACGGTGTTGTACCGCATAAATGTATCAGGATTAGGGTTAGTTTCTAGCCTGAAAAAACGAAAATAGGAATATTAGGGTAGGGGCGACTCCATTCTCGACCCCTACTGGTACTGCGCTTTATTGAGTGACTAGATGATTTTGGTAACTTTCCGGTAACATTTGGTTGATTCTCCTGAAGTTGCTAAGTGGGTGGGTGGAATTAAATATAAGATGAACGTAGGTTGGGTTGAAGCATGAAACCCAACGCCCGCATGGGTTACGCTACCGCTAACCCATCCTACAAATAATTTTGCCTCCTTACTTAACGCTAAAATAATCCTACTCTAGCCATTTTCTCCCAACTATGATCGATCGCCCTATTCATGTAATTGGTGGAGGATTAGCGGGGACTGAGGCGGCGTGGCAGATAGCCCAAGCAGGTATTCCCGTGATCCTGTACGAAATGCGCCCAATTCGCTCTAGTCCCGCCCACCATAGCCAATTTTTAGCCGAATTAGTCTGTAGTAACTCCTTTGGTGCCATGGCGGTGGATCGCGCCACCGGGTTACTCCATGAAGAATTACGACGCTTAAATTCTCTAGTTATTGCCCAGGCCGATCAGCACAGTGTCCCCGCAGGAGGGGCTTTAGCGGTCGATCGAGGGGTCTTTAGTCGAAATTTGACGGAAATCTTGGCTAACCACCCTCTAGTCACCTTAAAACGTCAGGAGATCACGGAAATTCCCCGGGATGGTATCGTCGTTTTAACCACTGGACCGTTAACCAGTGCTGCCTTGGCCGCAGATCTGCAAAATTTCGCCGGCCTGGACTATCTGAGCTTTTTTGATGCCGCTAGTCCGATTATTCTAGGGGAATCTATTGATCGATCGATCGCTTTTCTGGCCTCCCGTTACGATAAAGGTGAGGCCGCCTATCTCAATTGTCCCATGGATCGGGAACAATACCTGCATTTCTGGCAAGAGTTAAAACAGGCAGAACAAGCAGAATTAAAGGATTTTGAGCGAGAAAATGCCAAATTTTTCGAGGCTTGTCTGCCGATCGAAGAATTAGCCTGTCGGGGAGAGGATACCATGCGTTTTGGTCCCCTGAAACCAGTGGGATTAGCGGATACCAGATATCCGGATCAACGTCCCTACGCAGTTATACAGTTGCGAATGGAAGATAAAGCGGGGCAATTGTGGAATATGGTAGGATTTCAAACTAATTTAAAATGGGGTGAACAAACACGGGTTTTCCGTCTGATTCCGGGGTTAGAAAAGGCCGAATTTGTCCGCATGGGGGTGATGCACAAAAACACCTTTATCAATTCTCCCCAGTTATTATCCTCCAGTCTCCAGTTTAAATCGCGACCGACGCTATTAGCGGCAGGACAGTTAATCGGCACGGAAGGCTATACGGCTGCGGCTGCTGGGGGATGGTTAGCGGGAACTAATGCCGCTCGTTTAGCTTTAGGATTAGAAACGGTGACATTGCCAACCACAACGATGATGGGGTCATTATTTGAGTTTATCAGCAGTGCCGAACCGAAACATTTTCAACCGATGCCGCCAAATTTTGGCATTTTGCCGAATTTTACCAGAAAAATCCGCAATAAACGGGAACGTTACGGTCAATATGCCGATCGCTCTTTGCAGGATTTAGAAGCATGGATGAATCAGTTAAAAACTCCCTGTCTCGTCTAACTGTCAATCGCTAAATCGATCGCCCATAATAGAGAAGGAACCTATTTCTTTCTCTATCGCTATGCCAAACCCCGATTTTTTCCCTCCCCAATCCTACAGTCAAGAGGATGTGCAGGAAATTCTCTATTTGGCTATCTCCCGTCAAGGGGATAAGGGAGAAATTACCCGCCAACAGTTGTTAGAAATTGCTGACGATTTAGCTATTGAAGTTAAAGACTTGGAAGCGGCGGAAAAGGACTGGCAAGAGTCAAAAATGCTCAGTTATAAACGGCAAGAATTCGATCGCTTTCGTCGCGAGGAGCTAAAACATAAAACCGTTCGCTATCTGATTATTAATAGTTTTTTTCTTACCATTAATTTAATTAGTGCGGGAACAATTTCTTGGGCAATTTATATCTTTTTGCTGATGGGTTTACCTCTTTCTCTTTCCGCTTGGAAAACTTTTCAAAATCAAGGAATTGCCTACGAAGAGGCATTTAAACGCTGGAAAATTAAGGAGGAAATGAAAGAGTCTTTTACCAATCTTTGGACACAAATTAAAAAGTTTTTACAGTTTTAATAGTGTTGCTAAATTAAGCCTTTTTTGTTTTTGTGAACCACAGAGACACAAAGTACACAAAGTTGAGCTTTGCACTACTACTTAGGGCTTGCTGAATAAGTCTAAAAACCTTGTTGGATAAGGCTTTTAGACTTTTTTTTCCTCAAAAAGTGCCGACCATTGGAGGGATCGGGGGTAAAATTCAGGTACTTTTTCCCTGAAAATTAGGTAACTGACTACCTCAAAATCGGTAAAACCCTACACCCCACACCCCACACCCCACACCCTGCCCCCACCAACA
>NZ_JASJFB010000491.1:0-1894 GCF_030065455.1 Microcystis sp. M53602_WE12
ACTCAATTGTCTATCTTTTGGTATTAACCTGTTTGTGCCTTAAGTCCTTCCCTGTATGGATTTCAGCTACTTTTGAGCGTAGGCGCTCTCATCGAATTTTATTTTAAGTTAATTATTTGCATAACAATTCCCGAAGAGCCAGTAGTGCAACAAGGAAACCCCTCTGATGAGCGTTGGGAGAGTATCTGTTTCAATCTTCAGAGTGTTGGTGCTAACTTGTTCGAGATGTTAATTCCCTCTGAAGTAGCAAAAAAAGTGCGAGATTGGAAGATTGGTTCTCCTGTCATTATCTCCACTAATGAACAGTGGATTCCTTGGGAATTAATGTACGACGGCGAAGATTTTTGGGGAAAGAAGTTTATTATTGCTCGCTCTCCTCGCCTCAGCGATAGTCAAGATTTACCAAGAAGAAATAGACCTGAAAGTAAGGGAAAAAGACAAATCAAGCGGATTGTCAATATTGTCGGTGGAGATGTACCTTCCTCGGAAGCAGAGCGAGCTACCCATCTATTCTCTAATCTTCTCCCCCCGGAAGCGGTACACTTGTTAGCTAAACAGCCAATTTCGTCCCTTGTAAAAGCTATTCCAGGCACAGATGTGCTTCATTTTACCTGTCACGGACATTTAGAACCGCACCTACTCCAAATTGCTGGCGATAAAAACAAAACCCGAATTGAAAACTTGCTCCCTGAAACCATTCTAAGGCTACCTCTTGAGCCGGGTAGTCTTGTGTTTGCTAACGCCTGTGCTTCAACCGTTCCCGTGTTAACCTTTGGAAAATTTAGCAGTTTTGGCTGGAAATTTTATCAGCGTGGTGCAGATGCTTTCATTGGAACTTTAGGAGCCGTACCAGTGAAATATGCCGTCAACTTTGCCGAAATTGTTTACCGTGAATTATTCAACCCAGATGAGAAAATTACTATCGGACAGGCTGTAGCCAAAGCCAAAGAAGTTGCAGCCAATGAGAGAAACTTATTTTGGCTACTGTATTGTATTTATGGCGATCCAGATTTCTCGATTGTACAGCAAAAAAATTCCAAGGAGGAAGACCATGCCAATTAAAGTATATGCCACAGCCGTCGATCCAGCTTCAGTTAGTAGCTTACAAACTGAGGATGAGGAAATCCTGACTACTTTGGGACCACAAGAGGAAACCGTCGCAGTTCAGTTGCAAGAACTCTTTGAATCTGTCATGGAAGCTCTTTCTAGTAAGGTAGATGTAGAAAGTCAGTTGACTGTTGAAATTAATGGTTCAGTCAGTCTAAAGGCGAAGGGAGAACTCAAATATCTGTTTTTCAACATTGGAGCAGAAACAGCCAATACAAACACGATGAAAGTTACCCTATCTACAACTTTGCAGCCAAAAATACAGAAAACGAAGTAAATGTCCACCATTAAAACAAAAAGCCAGAGGTCGGTATCCGGTCTCTCAAAGAAAACGGGTTTCTCAAAGAGTTTCTCAAAGAAAACCGTTTTCTAGATATTGATTTTTGCCAAAGACTGCTTAAATTCTGCGAGAGAATTAGCGGTAGCTGCTAATTTAACAATCTCTTGTAATGTAGATAGTACCGAAACTTTATTCAGGTATTGTTCCACATCTAAAGGAACTTCACCTAAGCGAGCTTGCAAAACTGTTTTGACAAAATCACGAGCATTTTCTAACGCGCCAATTTCCTTGCCAATTTCCTTGCCAATTTCCTTACCGCGTTCCATTCCTCGTAACTCCATATTACTCATTAAAGGCATGGTTCTTTCCTCCTCAAATTGTTTGATTTTACTCTCTAAACTTGACTGTAATTCAGGGGATAAAGTCATCATATTGTCGATGATTTCAAACAGTTTAATTATCTGTTCTCTCTCGAACTCCTTTTCATATAATCCCCTGATTAACTTC
>NZ_JASJFB010000510.1:0-10388 GCF_030065455.1 Microcystis sp. M53602_WE12
ACAACCGGTGCAATAGCTGGAACTTACCTCGTTATTAATGATAGCGCGGCTGGCTTCCAATCCAGCAATGATTTATTAATAAATATCACCGGCTTTACTGGTGCTTTGCCAGCTTTAGGGAATAGTCCAGGGGGTAATTTCTTTGTTTAACTAAGTAGGCGTAGGGTGCGTTAGGCGGCTATCAATTCCGTCAAAAAACCAAAATTAACAAGCCGCCGTAACGCACCAACTCTATTATTAAATCGGTGCGTTACGCTATCGCGCTTTACACCTAAGAGTAAGCGGACAACTCAAATGAACCCAACAACCGCCAATTATGATGAACCCTGGAAAGAAGCATTAAGTCACCTAGAAAACGGGTTTCTTCAAGAAACTATTGAGAAACCCGTTTTCTTTGAGAAACCCGTTTTCTTTGAGAAACCCGTTTTCTGGACTTTAAGACAAAAAAACGTTTCGCTGACAAACTCTATAAAGTCTGGTTACTCAGTGGAGAAGAAGTCTGGATATTGCATCGTTGTTTTCAGCTAATAGTTTCTGAATTTATTTCTTCTTATTTTCGACTAACTCTTGCTCAAATTTTGGCTGACTTTTTTGAGATTTTTGACCACTTATACTCGCCAGCAAAAACAAATGATAAGAGCTTTGTTTTGATTTGTAAATAACAGCATAAGGTTGGCTGATATAATCGATTAATTCATCCATGTTCCAATAAATCTTTGCTTTTAACCACCCGATCACTTCATTTATCTGGTCATCTGTTAAATATCCGATCGAGCCTTTATATCCTATTCTAATTCCTTCTATTTATTTTAAATATATTTCGACCGTAATATATAAAAGATTGCTTGACACAGAGTATTCTGCTGATTTCTTCACAGGTTTTACCTTCGAGAGACATCTACATCTTTACTGAGAGCGCTCGTTTCAGTTCTCTTGAATCCATTACACTTTTTATAAATAGCTCTAATTCAGCTATTTGTGATTCCTTGCTTTGCTGCTCCAATCCTGTGTAATTCATTTTGTATTTGGTATAATGGCTCTTCTCGACTTTGTGTGATAATTTTTGCTTATGGAATCGTGAAATGCTTATCGGGCAAGACTTTTAGGGCTATTTTGCGGATATTCTATCAGTATAGACCTCGTTTCCACACAGAAACCAGAAGAGCCGCGATGCAACTTCCCCACCCTTCTAGGTGTGCGGGTGGGTACTGACGCGGAATTGTTCACCCTAATTTTGGTAAACCCATACTATAGTTCTGGACTCTGGCGTTGAGATTATAGCTAATTTCCCCTTTTTGCAGGAGAGAACGGATAAAATGTTCTAGATCTGAACCGATGCGACGGAGATTATATTCGCTCAGTTCTTCCCCATTGTAGGACTCTACCAATTCATCAAACTTACTATAAACCTTATTGAGAGCCACTTCCTCCCAATTAAATTCATTATCGGGATCCACATCAAGAGTCAAGACATTGTTACTCTCGATTAATTGATTATTTTTTACTTCAGCCGTATAAATGCGAATATGACGGGTCGTGGATTTTAACAGCATGGAATCTTCAGGGTAAGTTAGACGCTATGTCTAAGATTTTGCCATGATTTGCGGAATTGGGGAATTGGGAATTGGGAAGTGGGGAAGTGGGGTGTGGGGTGTGGGGTGTGGGGTGTGGGGTGTGGGAATTATGGATTATGAAGTGGGGTAGATAGGGAAGTGGGGAAGTGGGGAGGTGGGGAAGCTGTCTCATCACCCTATCACCCCAAAACCTATCACCCTATCTCCTGCCCCCCGAACAATGTTTACGGATCGACCAGAAACGTGATACTATGATAGATTGCAGTGTTTAAGCAGAGATCACGAGTCCTATGGCCTTAACCCAGACCAAAAAACAAGAACTAATCAGCCAATATCAGGCCCACGAAACCGATACAGGATCATCGGAGTTACAGGTAGCTTTCTTAACCGAGAGAATCAACCAACTGACCGAACACCTGAAAGCTAACCCGAAAGACCATGCTTCCCGTCGGGGATTACTCCAGATGATCGGTCGTCGTCGGGGACTGTTAACCTATATCCAGAAGAAAGATCAACAACGTTATCAAACCCTGATTGGTCGTCTCGGAATTCGCCGTTAAGCATACCCCCTTTGCATCCCTACCATGGCCTCTGAATCGAAATCGACGGAGAAAAAAGAACGTCTCCCCTTTGAGCCGCGCCAAAATAAGCGAAAAACCCCGAAAATTGCCCCTAGTCCCGTGCCACCGCCCCTAAAAAATCGCTCCGAGGAAACCAGCTTAAAGGCGATTCCGCAAGTGGTCAGTCAACGGATGGCCAAACGGATGGCGGTATTTTGTGGCCTGCCGACGGCACTGGGGATAGCTTCCTTTTTTGGCTTCTACTGGATTATTAGCCACGATCTTCTCGAAATCCCTTCCTACGTCGCCATGCTCGTCAGTTTAAGCCTATTTGGTCTAGGTTTCATCGGTCTGAGTTATGGCATCTTCTCCGCTTCTTGGGATGAGGATCGGGTGGGGGATTGGCTAGGATGGCAAGAATTTCAAGCTAATTTTGGCAGAACGATCTCCGCCTGGCGGTCCGGCAAAAAAGAAGTGGAAGAAAAATAGATAACCTCTAGAAATCGTCAACAATAGAGATTAAAGAAAAAAATAAAAGGTTAATGCCATGATTATTGTCATGAAAGTTGGTTCCCCGGAAATTGAAATCGAGCGCGTCGGTGCCGAATTCGAGGCATGGGGATTAAGTCCCGAAAAAATCGTCGGTAAGCATAAAGTTGTCATCGGTTTAGTCGGAGAAACCAGGGAATTAGACCCCCTACAAATCCAAGAATTAAGCCCTTGGATCGAAACCGTCCTGCGAGTCGAACAACCCTTCAAACGCGCCTCTTTAGAATACCGTCACGGCGAATACAGCGAGGTTTTAGTCCCCACTCCTAACGGTGTTATCCCCATCGGCAGAAATCATACCGTTAGCATTGTCGCCGGCCCCTGTTCGGTGGAAAATGAAGCGATGATCGTGGAAACTGCCAAACGAGTGGCGGCAGCCGGAGCGCAATTCCTCCGCGGTGGTGCCTACAAACCCCGCACTTCTCCCTATGCTTTCCAAGGTCACGGGGAAAGCGCTTTGGAATTACTAGCGGCGGCTAGAGATGCCAGTGGTTTGGGTATTATCACGGAAGTAATGGACGCAGCGGATCTCGATAAGATTGTCGAAATAGCCGACGTGGTGCAAGTGGGGGCGCGCAATATGCAGAATTTTTCCCTCCTGAAAAAAGTTGGGGCGCAACCGAAACCGGTCCTACTCAAGCGCGGCATGGCGGCCACTATTGAAGATTGGTTGATGGCGGCAGAATATATCCTCGCCGCAGGAAATAGCAATGTCATTCTCTGCGAACGCGGTATCCGCACCTTTGACAGTAAATATACTCGCAATACCCTAGATTTATCCTGTATTCCCGTTTTAAGAACTTTAACTCACCTGCCGATCATGATCGATCCTAGCCACGGTACGGGTAAATGGGAATATGTCCCGACCATGGCCATGGCTTCCCTAGCAGCCGGGGCCGATTCCTTGATGATCGAGGTACATCCTAACCCGGCAAAGGCCCTATCTGATGGGCCGCAATCCTTGACCCCCGACCGATTCGATCGATTAACTCAGGAGTTAGCGGTCATTGGTAAGACGATCGGGCGTTGGCCCCAAGTTCCGGCACTGGTTTGATAAGATAAAAAGGGGGTGAATCAACCCCCTTTTTTGGGCATAAATTTCGCTTTTCGGGGCAGTTATGGTGACAGTTCCTCTGGAGTTAAATACTGAGCAAATTAGGGGTGAGAAACGGGTAGTTTTTAATCATCTCAGTTGGTTATCCTATCAGCAAATTTTACAGGCACTAGGAGAAAATAATCGCGCCCATTTATTTTATGATCGTGGCACTTTAGAAATTACTATGCCCCTAGAAGAACACGAGTTTTATCGAGAATTAATCGGATTGTTTATTCGGATTTTGGTGGTAGAATTGGGTTTAAAAATTAAAAGTATGGGTTCCACAACTCTAGCTAGGGAAGATTTAGAACGAGGAGCAGAACCCGATAATGCCTACTATATTCAAAATCAAGCTAAAGTGCTGGGGAAAAGGATTAATTTAACTGAAGATCCGCCCCCAGATTTAGTGGTGGAAGTGGATATCACCCACACGGATATTAATAAATTAGCACTTTATGCCCGTTTGGGAGTGCCGGAATTATGGCGTTTTAATGGACAAATCTGGCGCATTTATCGGTTAGAAAAGGGGGTTTATCAGGAAGGAGAATTTAGTCCGACTTTTCCCCTAGTTCCCAAAACTAAACTCTATGAATTTTTAGCCACTGCTAAAGAGGATGAAGTGAAGGCAGAAAAGAATTTAAGAGCATGGCTTGTTAGTCAACTAGCTAAAAATAATTAACTAGGGCAGTTTTTGAGGTAATTATGGTGACATTTTATCTAGAGTTAAATACTAACGTTTCTTGTCAGGCTGATAATTTCTTTTCCCAATTTAATATTGTTTTATTCGTGTATCCAAATGTTCGGACTGTTGCATTTAATCCCATGCCTTCCATCCTAGCTTTCAATACTTTGACAATTTTCGAGGGATTTCGCTAGAATACAGAAAGCGGTAAAGCGCGTAAGGGATCACGGAAACCTCCCGCTCCTTTGTACCTCGGAACAAATATCGCCCTTGAAAATGTAATGGTGACGGGTCAAGCAGGATAGAAGCTTAACGGCTAAGGTCAAAACAGCCCACAAATAAAATTCAGATCCGTCCGCCGCCGGGCAGTCGGTAGACGTTAAACTAAAACGCTTGTGGATTCGGTCTGACGGGGGCATAGTCTTCCGATTGTGTCTAGTTAAGAGGAGTAGAAGCAAGAATCTCCAGTCACAGCGTAGCTTGACGGCGAGAGTGTCAATAACTGTTACCGTTGAATGGGACAAGACTGTGGATATTCGCTTAATCGTTGTTGATGTGGATGGAACGATCGCCGGTGATAACAATCAGGTTAATCCAGCTGTGGTGCAAGCTGTCTCGGCCGTCCAAAAAAAGGGAATTCCCGTCGCTATTGGCACTGGTAGGATGTACCGCTCGGCTTTACGTTTTCATAAACGCCTTAAATCCACTTTACCTTTAATTGCTTACAATGGCGCTTGGATTCAAGATCCTGTTTCCCAAGTTCACCATCGACATACTCCCATTTCCCCCGACTTGGCGATCGATCTTTTAGATTATCTCGAACAACCCCAATGGAAAGAGAAAATCTCCCTTAATTTTTATATGGACGATGTGCTTTATGTGCGGCAATTAAACGCGGAAACGGAATTCTATCGGCAGCGATCGGGTATTATTGCCGAAGCAGTGGGAGATTTACGCAAAGTTGCCCACAAAACCACTAAAATCCTAGCCATGGGGGAAGATAAGCAATTTATCGCCGAGATTTGGCATCATTTACAGCAACGCTATCAAAATCAAGATTTATACTTTACCCAATCGAGTCCGACTTTTTTTGAAGTTACCCACGTTGAGGCTACCAAGGGAAGCGCCACCCAATTTTTGGCCGAAGATATCCTAGGATTACAACCGCAAAACGTTATGGCGATCGGTGATAATTTTAATGATGTTTCTATGCTCACCTATGCGGGTGTCGGTGTTGCCATGGGTAATGCTCCCCAAGCTGTTAAGGATCAAGCCGATTGGGTTGCCCCTAGTGTAAACTTAAATGGGGTGGCTGCGGCCTTGGAAAAGTTTGTTTTAATTTGAGGAATGGGGAAGTGGGGAAATGGGGAATTGGGGAATGGGGAGATGGGGAATTGGGGAGATGGGGAATTGGGGGAATTCAACTAAAACCCTACAACCCTAAGACCCTACAACCCTAAAACCCTAACACCCTAAAACCCTTTTCATCGAGAAAATTATGACTATTAATACGCAAACTGTTACGATTTCTAACAAAGATATTGACATAGATGCCTATTTAGCCATTCCCGATCAAGGGGGAATTTATCCGGCAATTATCGTGATTCAGGAAATATTCGGCGTAAACGACCATATTCGCGATGTCACCCGCAGAATTGCCCAAGAAGGCTATATAGCGATCGCTCCTGCCATTTATCAGCGATTCGCTCCTGGTTTTGAAACGGGGTACAGTATGGAAGATATTGAAATCGGTCGTCAGTACAAAGAACAAACCAAAGCAGCCGAATTAATCAGCGATATCCAAGCCACCATCGATTATCTTTATAGTTTGCCACAGGTGAAAAAAACCGGTGTCGGCACGATCGGTTTTTGTTTTGGTGGTCATGTGGTTTATCTTGTCTCCACTCTAGAGGATATCAAAGTTAGTGCCTCTTTTTACGGTGCGGGAATCACCACGGGAACCCCTGGGGGTGGTCAAGCGACAGTGAAGGTGACTCCCCAAATCAAAGGGACAATCTACGCATTTTTCGGGATGTTAGATGCGAGTATTCCTCAAAAGCAAGTGGATGAGATAGAAAACGCATTAATCCGTTATCAAATTCCTCATCGAGTTTTCCGCTATGAAAATGCCGACCATGGCTTTTTCTGCGACCAAAGGGCTAGTTATAATGCTAATGCGGCCAAATCTGCCTGGGATCATGTGCTAGAGTTATTTAGCCTTCTTAAATCTTAATGGTCTGACCCCTCAAGCTTCAGCTTACACTGGAAGCAGATCGAAATTATACTTGTAACCATTCTATTTATCATGACACCGAACCCAGCCTTTTCCATGGACGATTTTGCCAAAGCTCTTGATCAATACGATTATCAATTTGAAAAAGGGCAGATCGTGCGCGGGAGAGTCGATCAACACACCTCCGATGGAGCATTCATCGATATTGGCGGCAAATCCTCCGCTTTTATTCCTTTAAGGGAAATTTCCCTGGAAAATGTTATTTCTATTGCTGAAGCTTTACCCATAGGTGCAGAATTCGATTTTCTGATTACCCGTGGACAGGACGCGGAAGGACAAGTTACCCTGTCTCTGCGGCAATTATTACTACAAAAAGCTTGGGAAAATGTCAGGGAAATCTCTGAAAGTGGCAAGTCGGTGCAGCTGCGCGTCACGGGGGTGAATAAGGGGGGAGTGACGGGAGAGGTGGAGGGATTAAAAGGATTTATCCCTCGCTCCCATTTAATCGAAAAAAATGATTTAGATTCCCTGATCGGACAACTTTTAACCGCAACTTTTATTCAAATCGATCAAGAAAATAATAAATTAGTTTTATCTCAGCGAGAAATTGCTCGCGCTAACGCTATCAGTCAATTAGCTGTGGGTAAATTATTAAGTGGCACCGTGGTTAAATTACAACCCTACGGTGTCTTTGTCGATTGCGGTGGAGTGACGGGATTACTCCATGCTAAACAGGTGACAGGAGCCTCTTTTAATTCTCCCATGACTTTCTTTAAAGTTGGTCAAGCAATTAAAGTGGTAGTCGCGGAAATTGACGAATATAAAAATCGCATTTCCCTATCCACAAAAATCCTCGAAGCGCACCCCGGCGAAATTCTCGAAAACTTTGCAGAAGTCATGGAAACAGCAGCAGAAAGATTAAAACAAGCTCAGGAAAAAACCCCAGCAACTTAGTGTAGGGTGGGTTAGGCGACAATAACTTAGATATTTTACCACCTATTTAGTATTCGCCGTAACCCACCATCAGTTATCAGGTGAATTTGTCTCCTGTCTCCTTTTTACTTGACAAAGATGTTTCAAGTTAGCGTAGGGTGGGTTAGGCGACAATAACTTAGATATTTTACCACCTATTTAGTATTCGCCGTAACCCACCATCAGTTATCAGGTGAATTTGTCTCCTGTCTCCTGTCTCCTGTCTCCTTTTTACTTGACAAAGATGTTTCAAGATCGGATAGCAATTTTAGGGACTATGCACGGAAAAGAGCGGGTGATTGCACCGATTTTAGCGCAAGAAATAGGCCTTAAGGTGATTGTACCCGATAATTTTAATACCGATCGCTTTGGCACTTTTACCCGGGATATTAAGCGCATCGGGACACAAATTGAAACCGCTCGCAGGAAGGCACAACAAGCGATCGAGCTTTCGGGATACGATATCGGAATTGCTAGTGAGGGTAGTTTTTATCCCTATCCCCACTTGCCGTTGATTTCCTGTAATCGTGAATTGATTTTATTGCTCGATCGAGTCCATAATCTAGAAATAATTGGTCAAGCAATAGTCACGGAAACTAATCACGCTCACCAAACTGTAACTAATCTAGCAGCTGCTTTAGAATTTGCCGAAAAAATCGGGTTTCCTAGTCATGGTTTAGTGGTGATGTTTGATAAAAATTCTCTCGACTCCGAGCAGATTTTTAAGGGAATTACTGACCAGAAAAATTTAGTTAAAATTGTTGAAGATATTCTTGACAAAAACGGCAAAGTACACCTAGAAACCGATATGCGTGCTATGCACAATCCCACGCGGATGAAAGCAATTGCAGCTGCGACAGCAAATCTGGTGCAGAAACTTAATCAATTATGTCCTAATTGTGGTTGTCCGGGGTTTGATATTATCGAAAGAACATCGGGTTTACCCTGTGGTTTATGTCACTTTCCCACCTCTTTAATTAAACTGGAACTATACGGTTGTCAAAGGTGTGATTATCGAGAGGAAAAACTCTTTCCCAACGGTCAAAAAACTGCCGATCCGATGTATTGTGAATATTGTAATCCTTAAGGATAGCTTTTCTATGGAAAGAATTTTAGAACCGGAAGTAATGGATGATCGGGAAGAAGCGATCGAATATGATGCCATGGACTTCACCGAAGTTAATACTAATTTTGCTAAAGAAGCCGTACAATTGGCCGGTATTAATGCTAGGGTATTAGATGTGGGAACCGGTACTGCACGCATTCCGATTATGCTCTGTCAACTGCGTCCCCAATGGCAAATTATCGCTATTGATCTGGCCGATTCTATGTTAGAAATTGGTCAAAAAAATATCCTGAGTGCTAACTGTCAAGAACAGATCAAATTAGAAAAAGTTGATGGAAAAAATCTTCCCTACCAATCCGAGCAATTTGATTTAGTTATTTCTAATAGTTTAATCCACCATCTCGAAAATCCTCTGCCTTTTTTAAGGGAAATTAAGCGAGTTTTAAAACCCAATGGTGGCATTTTTTTAAGAGATTTATTCCGTCCCGATTCCGAGGAAATAATCCAGGGGATGGTGAGGGAAATCGATCCTAATTTTTCTCCCCGACAAGCGCAACTATTTAAGGATTCTCTCCAGGCCGCTTTTACCCTAGCAGAAATCGAAGATTTAATCCAGCAATCGGGATTAAAAAATGTTAAAATTTATCAGTCTTCCGAACGTCATTGGACAGCCATAAAAACAAGTAAAAACTAATCACTAAATCAGGAAAAGTTGAGTTATGAAAGTTGGATTTTTGGGAACAGGATTAATGGGAACGCCAATGGTAGAAAGATTATTAAATCAGAAAATTTCTGTTATTGCCTATAATCGCACCTTAGAAAAATTAGCACCTTTACAGCAGTTGGGAGCCAAAACAGTTAGCTGTCCCGATCAAGTTATTCAAGAGGCAGATTGTCTAATTTTAATGTTAACTAATGCCGCCGTTATCCAAGAGGTTTTAGGATTAAATTCCGAGCAATCTAACTTCAATAATCGGACTATTATCCAGATGGGAACTATTGCTCCTTCTGAAAGTAAACAACTGCGAGATAAAATTGTTGCTAAAGGGGGAGAATATCTAGAAGCACCCGTGTTAGGAAGTATTCCCGAAGCTAAAAATGGCACTCTCTTAGTTATGGTGGGAGCAACGGAGAAACAGTTCCATCAATGGTCAAATTTATTAGCAAATTTTGGTCAAAAACCGATGTTAATCGGGGCAGTGGGAACCGCCGCGGCGTTAAAATTAGCTTTAAATCAATTAATTGCCTCTCTAACCAGTGCTTTTGCTTTGAGTTTAGCTTTTTTATCCCAGCAAGGAGTAGATCTAGAAAAGTTCATGACTATCCTGCGTCAAAGTGCCTTATATGCGCCTACTTTTGACAAAAAATTAACCAGAATGTTAGAAGAAAATTATGCTAACCCTAATTTTCCCACTAAACATTTACTCAAAGATGTCAATCTCTTTTTAGAGGAATCAGAGAAGTTAGATTTAACCACTTTTCCCCTAACAGGAGTGCAGCACCTTCTTGAAAAAGCTTTAGAAATGGGATTCGCAGAGCAAGATTATTCAGCTTTATACGGGGCGCTGAAAAAAGAATTATAAACCGCTTGGCAACATCAAAAAGACTCTTTTTGGTTTGTCTAGTCGGACAACTGATAGGAGAAAAACTGGTAAA
>NZ_JASJFB010000410.1:0-17616 GCF_030065455.1 Microcystis sp. M53602_WE12
CCACACCCCACACCCCACACCCCACACCCTACACCCCACACCCTACACCCCACACCCCACACCCTACACCCCACACCCTACACCCCACACCCCACACCCCACATCCCAGTTCCCCAAGCTGGTTGAAACAAACAACCTGTCACCACGATCACTGATAATGTATGTTGAGTTACTGTCTTTAATAAGGTAATGTTTAAAAAATTCCCCCCTCACACCCCGCTCATTCTTGGCTTAGGTTCTGGGGTTGCGCTTTTTACTCTCACCAGTCTCTTTCTCTTTCACCCGAAAATCCTCGCTTGGCTCGATCGCAATAGTGCTTCGCTTCCTAGCCAAGATCCTAACCAACCCTCTGCCGTAGTTGATAGCGCTTCCTTACCACAAACCGAGCGAGATGTCAAGTTAAGAGATGTTGCTGATGCCAATGCGCCCTCTTTAGATCGTAGTCGCGCCCGCTATCTCTTGGCTATGGATTTATTGAGAAAATATGAAGGGGGTCCGGCTTTAAAACAATTAGAAGGCTTAGAAAAACAATATCCTGTCCTCGCTCCCCAGATTCTCCTCAAACAGGGACGCGCCCACGAATTAACCAATGATAGTGAAAAAGCGCAAGAAATTTGGCAAAAATTACTGGAAACCTATCCCCAATCGCCCGTAGTGGCGGAAGCTTACTACTCTTTGGGCAAATACGACCCCAGTTATCATGAGAAATTGCTTAAGGAATACCCCCGACACCCGCGTACTTTGGCTTTAATTCGCCAACGTCTTCAAGAAAATCCCGATCAATTTCCCTTATGGTTACAGTTAGCCAAGGCTAATCCTTTTGATCCTACCCTCAATCAGGCCCGCAATCGTTTGGTGAAAGACTACGCCGAGCAGTTAACTCCGGCGGATTGGGCAATGATTGGGGCAGGTTATTGGCAGTCGGGATTGTACGAAAAAGCCTATAAAGCCTATGCTAAAGCCACTCCTAGCCCCGAACAAGCCTATCGTTACGCCCGCGGGCTACAAATTGCCAAAAAACTGCCAGAAGCTCGCAGCGCTTACCAAAAATTAATTAAAACCTATCCCCAGGCCTCAGAAACCGGGTTAGGATTACTGCGACTCGCCCAAATTTCTCCTAACCGCGATGCTATAGCATATCTCGATCGCATTGTCAAGCAATTTCCCGATCGCGCTCCGGAAGCTTTGGAAGCGAAAGCCAAATTACTGGACTCAACTAATGCCCAGGCCGCTAGTCAAACATGGCAGACTTTATTAAATAAATACCCAAAATCTGACGAAGCCGCCGATTATCGCTGGTTAATGGCCCAAAGAGCCGCTAAATCCGGCGATTACGCCAAGGCGTGGCAGTGGGCGCAGCCAATTGCGGTTAATAATCCCGATAGTCAAATTGCCCCGAAAGCGGCCTTTTGGGTGGGAAAATGGGCGCAAAAACTGGGCAAAAACCAAGAAGCAAAACAAGCTTTTACCTACACTATTTCTCGTCATCCCCATTCCTATTATGCTTGGCGCTCGGCGGTTTTATTAGGTTGGGACGTGGGGGATTTTACCACTGTCCGCTCCTATAATCCTACCACCGTCAAACCCGCCACCCGTAACGATACTCCCGCCGGTTCGGAAGCTTTCAAGGAACTATATCGCATTGGTGAAGATACGGACGCGTGGAATCTCTTCCAAGCAGAAATTGTTGATCCTTGGAATTTAACCGTTGACGAACAATTTAACCTCGGTGTCTATAAACTCTCTCGCAATCAAAATTTAGAAGGAATTAACCTGATTTGGCGCTTGCGAGAAAGAGATACCCCAGAGGAAAGGGAAGCATGGAAAGTCCTGCGACAAAATGATAAATACTGGCACGCTTTATTCCCTTTCCCCTACTACGATAGCATCCTGGAATGGTCAAAAGATAGACAATTAAATCCCCTGCTAGTGACAGCTTTAATCCGGCAAGAATCCCGCTTTGAAAAAGAAATTCGTTCTCCTGTGGGGGCAGTGGGATTAATGCAAATTATGCCCGATACGGGTAAATATATCGCGGGTAATACTGGCAATAAAAGTTATTCTTTAACTAATCCCGAAGATAACATTATGATGGGGACATGGTATCTCGATTATACCCACGGCAAATTCGCCGGAAATTCACTTTTTGCTGTGGCTAGTTATAACGCTGGACCTGGGGCAGTTTCTAAATGGAAACAGCGTTTCGATTTTAGCGATCCCGATGAATTTGTCGAGAATATTCCCTTTAGAGAAACTAAGGGTTATATAGAATCGGTGTTTGGTAATTATTGGAATTATCTCCAGATTTATAACCCCGAAATTCAAGAGCAAATGAAGAGAGTTGCTAACCCTTCCTAGTTGATTAATGGGGATAGGTGATTAACTCATTCCCTTAAGTAAGTAGGGAGGCACAATTATTTGTAGGATGGGTTAGCGGTAGCGTAACATAATCGGGCGTTGGGTTTCATGATTCAACCCAACCTACGTTCTTAATCCCCCCTTAATAAGGGTGTGCCGATCCCCCCTGCCCCCCTTGATAAGGGGGGTGCCGATAGGCGGGGGGATACCCCTTAATAAGGGGGGCATCTGACAGTTTTTAACACCTAGCTACTTACTAACTTTTTTCCTGATTATGCAATCATTTAACTGGCAAACCGTCGATCAAAATTCTCCTTTTACTCGCCTAGATTTTCGGACAAAATTAACCATGATGATCGTGGTTACTCTCATCGCTTTTACTTGGGAAAGTCCCCTCGCTGGCGGTTTTCTAACTCTTATTGTCGCTTTAGCTTGTCTCTGGGCGGGGGTAAAATGGTCTTATCTTCTCACTATTTTAAAATTCATGGCTCCTTTTTATCTATTCTTATTAATTACCATGGGATTTTTTAATGTGGAACAGGTAAAAACTTTAACGGGAAAAACTGAATTAACTCCCTTATTAACTGTCGGTTCTAATAAAATGACTGTGGAGGGAACCCTCTACGGTTTAAATGTGATCTTTAAAACTCTCACGATGGTTTTAATTATTCCCCTCGCTATTTTTACCACCGATATAAATCAGATGATGGTGAGTTTAACTAAGGCCAGAATTCCTTACAAAATAGTCTTTATTTTTTCCTCTACCCTGCGTTTATTTCCTCTCCTAGTAGAAGAATCTCGATCGATTATTTCTGCTCAAAGATTACGAGGATTAGCAATAGAAAAAATGGGTTGGTTACAAAAAGGAAAAATTTACGCTTCTATCGCTGTACCTTTAATTTTAAACGCTATGGCTAAATCGCAAAAATTAGAGGTAGTTCTACAAGCTAAAGCTTTCTCTGGTGATCCCGATCGCACATTTTTACAGGAATCAATCTTAACCAATAAAGACTATTTATTAATTATTGGCTTTCTATTTTTATTGGTTTTGGCAATTATTCTCTATGTAAAATTCGGGGTGGGAAAATTTGCCTGGTTGTTTTAAGCTCAATCCCTATTGTAAGTAGTTAGGTGTTAAAAACTATCAGTTTCCCCCCTTATCAAGGGGGATCCCCCCGCCTATCGGCACCCCCCTTATCAAGGGGGGCAGGGGGGATCGAACCCAAAATCTATCTTCAATTTAATTCTAACCAGCTACTTATAGCTCGATCGATCTGGGTATATAAAGCTTCTAAATCCCCGGAATTGTCCAAAACAATATCAGCTAAGGCAATTTTTTCGGCTAAAGGCATTTGATTATTAATCCGAGTGATCGCTTGTTCTCTGCTTAAGTTATTCCTAGTCATTAAGCGTTGAATTTGTTGCTCAAAACCGCAGGAAACCACCCAAATCTCTGTGACTAAATGGGTTAGTTTGGCTTCCAATAATAAAGGAACAGAAAAAACAACTATCGGGGCTTCTAACTGCTCTAAATGCCGCTTAAAACATTCTCTAACGTAGGGATGAATCTGACTTTCTAACCAGATTTTTTCCTCGGGATTATTAAAAATAATCTCTCCTAACTGTTGGCGATTAAGGGAATTATCCTCAGTTTTAACTTTTCTGCCATAACGCTGAAAAATTCTCTCTAAAATTGCCGAACCTTTTTCCACTGCTTCCCGGGCATAAATATCCGCATCAAGGACAGGAATTTTGTAGATATTTTCTAAATAATTGGAAACCGTGGATTTACCACAAGCTATTCCCCCTGTTAACCCGATAATTCTTCTCGACATAAATTATTAAATTGCTAATCTCAATTAAGGTGCGTTACGCGCTCGCTAACACACCCTACGGTTATAAACTCTCTATCTAAGGTGCGTTACGCGCTCGCTAACACACCCTACGGTTATAAACCCTCTATCTGTTGTAAAACTCTTGCTTGTACTTGTTGATAGGCAGTTTCCACATCTCCTAAATCGCGACGAAAACGATCCTTATCGAGAATGCGCGCTTGGGCATCCTCTTGGGTTTTATCCCAGAGACGACAGGTATCGGGGCTAATTTCATCACCTAGATAAATTTTGCCCGTTTTATCAACTCCAAATTCTAACTTGAAATCGACGAGAATAATCTGGCACTTATCGAAAAATTCTTGCAGATATTGATTGATTTGCAGGGCTAAATCTCGTAACTGATTGACTTGCTCCTCGCTGGCAATATCGATCACTTTTATGCGATCGGGCGTTAACAAAGGATCGCCTAAAGCATCGTCCTTGAGATAAAATTCTACAAGAGGAAAAGGTAAAACTTTCCCCTCCTTTAATCCCGTTTGCTTGCACAAACTCCCGGCAGCGATATTTCTGACTACTACCTCCAAAGGAATAATTTTAATCGCCTTGACGCGCATTTCCCTAGAACTAGGGCGATCGATATAATGGGTAGGTATTCCTAGGGATTCTAACCATTGAAATAGGGCAGTGGAGACAGTACAGTTAATTTCCCCTTTACCGACAATTTGCCCGCGTTTTTGGGCATTAAAAGCGGTGGCATCGTCTTTGTAATAAGTGAGGAGAATATCAGGATCATCGGTTTGATAGAGAATTTTGGCCTTACCTTCATAGAGTTTTTCCATAGTTATCATCCTCGGCAATTGATAAACGAAAATCGATGGTTAATCAGATAGTGGCGGCAGTAAATTTTGGCGATCAACCCAGGCAAAAAGTCTCTATCATTGGGTAGATGATCGTTGAGAAAAATAATGTATAATTGCAGCTTAAAGATAACTGTCAACATTTGACGATCGAACCTTAACCTATAACCAAAAAGTGTCACGATACCAGGGGTCAACTTTTGGCGAATCAGCCAAGTTTTTACTTAAATCCTCAATCATAGCCAACAATTGATATTATCTCCCATTACCATTACCGAAAAATCTAAAGAAATTCCGAAAAATTACCCGCCGTCGCCCTATGAATCAGAATCCTCCTAACGATGATAACCCGAATCTCCCCGATCGCCGCAAGGAGGATTTTCTCTATCCTCGCGCGCCCTACTATGGGGAATTTAAGCCAGAAAACTTGCTATTTAACGCCAATTTACAGGAATTTGCCCAAAAAGTCAGTTTTATTTGTAATCTGGAAACGGGGGGCAAAATCAGTTCTCTAGAAGCCTATCAAAAAATTAAAGCCCTCTGGAAAGACTTAAAACAGAGCAAAAAAGGCCTAGGCATTGGGGAAAATCCCTTTCAAAAAGATGACGATACCTAAAGGATAATCAAGAAAAATCTCCTGGGTTGCTCAAAAATGCTGGGACAGAAATATTTTCTGCCCCATAGAATGAGATGAGCAAACGCTTAAAAATTACCGTGATTTTGGATGGCACTTTCTAATTTTGCCACCACTTCCTCGACGCTAATTACCCCTAAATCGCCCGTGGCACGGGTGCGAATACTTAAACTATTACTTTCCATTTCTTTTGCCCCCACCACTGCCATCACGGGGATTTTTGCGGTTTCAGCATTGCGAATCATTTTACCCAAACGTTCGCCACTGGTATCGGTTTCGGCGCGAATTCCTAACAATTGCATTTTCGCTGTCACCTCTTTAGCGTAATCCAATTGAGTATCACTAACCGGTAATAATCGTATCTGGACAGGGGCTAACCAAAGAGGAAAATCCCCCGCGTATTCTTCGATTAAAATACCGATTAAACGTTCCAAAGAACCAAAAGGTGCGCGATGAATCATCACCGGACGTTTACGATTACCATCTTCAGCAACATATTCTAGTTCAAAACGTTCGGGTAAATTATAATCTACCTGTACCGTTCCTAACTGCCATTCTCTTTCGAGGGCATCTTGGAAAATAAAGTCTAATTTTGGACCATAAAAAGCCGCTTCTCCGGGGGCTTCAAAATAATCCATCCCCAAAGTTTGCACCGCTTTTCTAATCGCTGATTGTGCCTTTTCCCAAGCTTCATCGGAACCGATATACTTATCCGATTCGGGGTCACGAAAACTCAATCGCGCCTTAAAATTCTTTAATTGTAAACTCTTAAACACCGTCAAAATTAAATCAACAACGCTTAAAAATTCCTTGTCTAATTGTTCGGGAGTGACAAACAAATGGGAATCATCGACGGTAAAACCGCGAACTCTAGTTAACCCCCCCAATTCTCCCGATTGTTCGTAACGATAAACTGTACCAAATTCTGCCAAACGCATCGGCAATTCCCGATAGGATCTCAAATCACTTTTATAGATTTGAATATGAAAAGGACAGTTCATCGGTTTAAGCACAAATCCTATTTCCTTACTAGCAGATTCCTCATCGTCTGCCATCATGGGAAACATATCTTCTTTGTACTTTTGCCAGTGACCGGAAATTTTAAACAAATCGACGCGAGCAATATGGGGAGTAACTACGGGTAAATAACCGCGTTTTAACTGTTCTTTTTTCAGAAAATCTTCTAACAAAGAACGAATTAAAGTTCCTTTCGGTGTCCATAAAGGCAACCCTGGCCCGACAGAATCAGAGAAAATAAATAAACCTAATTCTTTGCCTAATTTGCGATGGTCACGTTTGAGTGCTTCTTCCTTACGGCGCTTGTATTCGGCTAATTGTTGGGGATTTTCCCAGGCTGTGCCGTAAATGCGCTGTAATTGGGCTTTATTCTCATCCCCACGCCAATAAGCACCCGCTACCGTCTCTAATTCGATCGCTTTTGGGTCTAGTTCGCTTGTATTATCTAGATGCGGACCGGCGCACAAATCCCACCAAGCGTCACCAAGATGATAGAGGGTGATGGGTTCTTGAATTCCCGCCAGAATTTCCAGCTTATAGACCTCATTAATCGCTTTAATGCGCTTTTCCGCTTCTTCCCGAGAAACTTGCTCGCGAATCACCGGCAGTTTTTTATTGATAATTTTGACCATCTCTTTCTTGATGTCCTTGAGATCCTTATCGGTAAAAGGTTCCGGCACATCAAAATCGTAGTAAAATCCGGTTTCAGTCCAAGGCCCGATAGTAACTTGGGCTTTCGGGAATAATTTCTGCACCGCCATGGCCATCACATGGGAGGTGGTGTGACGAATTCGCTTGAGGTGGTCGGATTCGCTGGTTTTCGGTAGTTTAATCGGGGCTTGGTTATCCATATCTCTTCAATTTACACCTTCTCTATTCTCTATTTTAATAGTAAAAGGAGTCTTTAGTCAGGAAAAAAATCAGGATAGATATCAATGCCATTTCCCCTCATCTCTAACCTCTAACCCCTCATCTCTATTTCTCGATGAAAAAACTAATTTTATCCTGTTTATTTTTGGGATTGGTTGCTTGTAATGCCTCGGTTAATACCACTGATAACCAAAAACCCAAGGTAATCTCCACCAGCACAATTATCGCCGATTTAACCGCACGAGTAGGCGGTGAAGAAATTGACCATCAAGACATTTTAAAACCAGGGGATGATCCCCACGTTTATGAACCAGTTCCCGCCGATAGTGTGGCTTTAGAAAAAGCCGATTTAATTCTCTATAACGGTTATAATCTCGAACCGGGGTTAATTAAAATGATCGATTCTACGGCAGTTAAAGCGAAAAAAGTGGCTGTGGGAGAAGCCATTACACCTTTACAACTGGAAAAAGAGGGGCAGAAAGTACCCGATCCCCATGTTTGGGGTTCGGCAAAAAATGGCATAATCATGGTGAAAAAAATCCGAGATCAATTGATTGAATTAAGTCCCGAAGATAAAGAGATTTTTACTGAAAATGCCGCCCAATTAATCAGGGAATTAGAAAATCTTGATCGCTGGATTACTGCGGCTATTAAAACTATCCCCCCTTCCCAAAGGCAATTAGTCACCACTCATGACGCTTTTCAGTATTATGCTCATGCCTATGGTTTAAAAGTTGCAGGAACTTTAATTGGCATTAGTACCGAAGAACAACCTAGCGCCCAAACGGTGAAAAATTTAGCCGATGCTATTAAAAATCTCCAGGTTCCTGCTATCTTTGCCGAGACCACTATTAATCCCGCTTTAATTACCACTGTAGCCGAAGAAGCGGGGGTGAAATTAGCACCACAACAATTATATTCTGATTCGATCGGTGCGGTGGGTACTGGGGGGGATAGTTATGTAAAAATGCTGAAAGAAAATACTCGCTCGATCGTGGAATCTTTAGGAGGAAAAGTACCTCAAGAAGGTCAATAGACCTCTTGTAAAAATCAAAAAATTGTCCTTAGAGTCAGGAGTTAGGAAGGCAGAAATACCGACAATCAGCAATTATCGGTGACTTTTAGATGATGACAAATGGATCAGCAGCTGCCTGTAAGCATCCCACCGAAAAGCTAATGCGCGGGGGGTTTGGGGGCGGCGCCACGCCCCCAACGGGGGGTTTGGGGGGTAGAACCCCCCAAAAGCTTGGATTGAGGGAAAAAATCGAAAGTAACGCCCGACTTTAGCAGAGAGTTTCCCCTTAAAAATCCCAACTTAGTAGATTTACAAAGCGGGGTTTATTTGCCAAATCCTTTACCGCGATTGACAGCAGGTAAAATGAGACAACTGTTAATCTGTTCTTTTAGGGTTTCATGATCGAGATTTTGACCGATAAGAACTAGCTGATTTTTGGGAGTACCTTTCCATTCGTCATCTTCGAGAGTAAAACGTTTACCACTGAGGTGAAAAATATGACGTTTAGGACTTTCATCAAACCAGAGAATACCCTTAGCGCGGAAAACGCTTTCTGGTAACTGATTATCGAGGAAATATTGGAACTTCCGAATCGAAAAAGGTTGGTCACTAGCAAAGGAAATAGAAGTAAATCCATCCACCTCTAAATGATTGGAATGGTCGTGATGATCATGATCGTGATCGTGGTCGTGATCATGATCGCAATGGTCGTGATCGTGGTCGTGGTGATCATGGTCGTGGTGTTCTTCCTCTGTGTCGAAATATTTATCCGATTCAAATAGTCCGACGCTGAGAATTAAGGGTAAAGGGACCTGACTTTTGCTAGTACGAATAATTCTCGCTCCTTCCTTCATGTCCCGGATTCTTATTTCTAAAGAATCCACATCCGCTTCATCCACTAGATCGGTTTTATTGAGAACAATAATATCACCGTAGGTGATTTGACTTAAGGCCGCTTGCGAGTTGAATAAATCGAGACTGAAATTGGCACAATCCACCATGGTGACAATGGAATCTAAACGGGTCATTTCGCGTAATTCCGTCCCTAAAAAGGTTAAGGCTACCGGTAAAGGATCGGCTAATCCTGTGGTTTCTACGACTAAATAATCGATTTTTTCGGGACGTTCGAGAACTTTATAAACTGCTTGAATTAAATCCTCGTTAATCGTGCAGCAAATACAGCCATTATTTAATTCTACCATGCTGTCATCACTACTGATAATCAGTTCATTATCGATACCGATTTCACCAAATTCATTGACAAGAACAGCAGTTTTTAATCCCTGTTGATTGCTGAGAATATGATTGAGGAGGGTAGTCTTACCACTACCAAGAAAACCAGTAATAATTGTTACCGGTAGCCCTTTTTTTGGCACTGACATCGTGTTAATAGCTTGTGATTCGACGGTTTGCATAATGATTTGGGGGTGAGTATTCTGTCACTAAAAAGCGATTTTTCGGGATGAGATAAGTAAGTGGTTTCAATTAAATTGAAGATAGATTTTGTCTTTGATCCCCCCTGCCCCCCTTGATAAGGGGGGTGCCGATAGGCGGGGGGATCCCCCCTTAATTCCCCCTTGATAAGGGGGGGGGATGTGACAATTTTTAACATCCACTTACTTAGCTAGTTTTTCTTGATCAAACAGTCTCCACTCGATCGCCGACTATTTTTATTGTAGATATTTTTGGACCACATCCCATCCTGTTAGGGTAACAAAAAGAAAACCCAGAAACAATAAAAGATTAGTGCCGATGTGGAGAGACCGCGCTAGAGGTGGACGAGTTGTAATGTTCAGGCCGCTAATTGCCGAAACAAAAACCAGAAAAACCACCGATAAACCCGCTATCAGGTGGGAAGAGTGGCCTAAACTGCCATAATGACCGATTGTTCCCACTAATCCGATTCCCAGCAGAATTAAGACCAAAGCAACCATGATCAGACCGCTGAGGAGATGAAAGGATCTTAACCATTTCGGTCGAGATTGGCCCGCGAGTCGTCGATAACCCATGTTTACCCCCGAAACCGCTAGTAAAAAATAGGCAAAGAGGGTAAATCCCATCGACCAAGCGGCAATTTTCCATAACCAGAGAAAGGAAGGGAGATTCATAGGGGTGGGATTATTATTAGCAAGGAAAGGGACGACCGATCGTGTTAATTTAAGTTTACCGGACAAAAATCAGCAAGTTAGGGCTAATATGTCTCATCTCACCATCGACACGGAAAATAATCAGCGTCAACCCTTTGAGTTACCCGGGGCTAAACCCCATTATAACCCCGATCGACCCGGACAAGTTAATCATATTTTTCTCGATTTAATTATTGATATTCCCCGACAAAGTTTTCAGGGCAGCTGTCAGATTACCCTCACCCCCATTCGTCAGGGAATTAGCAGTTTAACTCTGGACGCGGTGGATCTAAATATTAATTCTGTGTTCATTGAAGGTATCAGTCAACCCTTTGACTATGATCGTTCTCTTCTGACCATTCATCTGCTACAACCCACTACCGATAAACCGATTATCCTGACGATTAACTATCAGGTTAACCAACCACAACGGGGATTATATTTTATCGGCCCCGATGAATATTATCCCGATAAACCGATGCAAGTTTGGACCCAGGGAGAAGATGAAGATTCTCGCTTTTGGTTTCCCTGTTTTGATTACCCTGGCCAATTAGCCACTTCCGAAATTCGGGTTAAAATTCCCCAACCCTATATCGCTATTTCTAACGGGGAATTAATCTCGGTGGAACCCGTGGGTGAGGACAGAATTTATCACTGGTCACAAAAGCAAATTCATCCCACCTATTTAATGACTCTTGCGGTGGGAGATTTTGCCGAATTATGCGACTCATGGAATGGTGTTCCTGTCACTTATTATGTGGAAAAAGGACGGGAAGAAGAAGGCCAAAGAAGTATGGGTAAAACTCCCCGCATGATCGAGTTTTTTAGCCAAAAGTTTGGTTATCCCTATCCCTATCCCAAATACGCGCAAGTTTGTGTAGATGATTTTATTTTTGGTGGGATGGAAAATACTTCTACCACAATTTTAACCGATCGCTGTTTAATTGATCAAAGAGCCAGCATTGATCATACTTGGACAGAAAGCTTAGTTGCCCATGAATTAGCTCATCAATGGTTCGGTGATTTAGTGGTAATTAAACACTGGTCTCACGCTTGGATTAAAGAGGGAATGGCTTCCTATTCTGAGGTTTTATGGACAGAATCGGAATACGGAAAAGCTGCTGGTAGTTATTATTTATTAGGGGAAGCAAGAAGTTATTTAGAAGAAGATACTTCCCGCTATCGTCGTCCGATTGTTACTCATGTTTATCGAGAAGCGATCGAACTTTATGATCGTCATCTCTACGAAAAAGGCGCTTGTGTTTATCACATGATCCGCTCTATTTTAGGGGAAGATTTATTCGGAAAAGCGATTCAGACTTTTGTGCGAGATAATGCCCATAAAACCGTGGAAACTGTGGACTTATTACGGGCGATCGAAAAAGCGACCGGGTACAATTTATTATTCCTCTTTGATCAGTACGTTTATCGCGGTGGTCATCCCGATTATAAGGTGGCCTACAGTTGGGACAATCAGAATAATTTAGCCCAATTAACTGTCACCCAAACCCAGGACGAAAAAGAACTATTCGACTTGAAAATTCCCGTCGCTTTTGCCTATCTCAACTCTGAGGATATTACCTACAATCTGCGGATTCACCAAAAAGAACAAACTTTCTATTTTCCCCTAGCACAAAAGCCCGATTTTGTCAAGTTCGATCGGGGTAATAATTTCCTCAAAACCGTCACTCTTGAGTATCCCATCGGTGAATTAAAAGCGCAATTACAACAGGATACCGATCCAATTTCCCGTATCTATGCAGCCATAGCCATTGCTAAAAAAGGCGGTTTAGAAGCGATCGAAGCTTTAGGGACATCCCTAGAAAATGAGCCTTTTTGGGGGGTGCGTGTGGAGGTGGCCAAACAGTTAGCAACTCTTGGTTTAGATCAGGCAGTTACTGCTTTAATTAAAGGTTTAAACGATGAAAAAGCACAAGTACGTCGGGCAGTTGTCGAGGGATTAAGTGAAATTAAAACCTTAGATAGTTATAACGCGCTTAAATCCCTACTAGAAGCCGGAGATGCTAGTTATTATGTGGAAGCGGCCGCGGCGCGAGGATTAGGCTCCATGGCCGTGGGACAATTGCAAAATAAAGAAGGGGAAATTATTGACCTGCTCAATCATATTTTACAGTCAAGAAAGGGGTGGAATGAGGTAGTAAGAGCGGGCGCAATTGGCGGTTTAAGCCAGTTAAAAACCTCCCCGGCGGCTTTGGAGTCAATTTTGACCTACACAGCTTTAGGCACGCCTCAACCCCTGAGATTAGGGGCTATTCGGGCCCTGGGAGCGATTTCTTCGGGACAAAGCACGGATAAATTAACCGTAATTTTGGAACGTTTAGAAACCATTGCCAAGGAAACTTTTTTCTTGACGCAAGTGGCAGTGTGTAACGCTTTAGGACAGATAGAAAATGCCAAAGCTATCGTTATTTTACAAGCTTTGAGCGATCGAACTCCCGATGGTCGTGTCCGTCGTGTAGCGGAGGAAGCAGTACAAAAAGTCCAGAAAAAATTAGGTTCCGAGAAAGCAATTCAGGAAATTCGCGAGGAATTAGAAAAAATGAAACAGGAAAATCAGGAACTTAAAAGTCGTTTGACCAAATTAGAGGCGAAAAATAGTTAATTAACCTGAGTTATCATTTATCAGTTATCAGTTATCACTTATCAGAACGTAGGTTGGGTTGAAGCATGAAACCCAACCCCCGCTCATGTTACGCTACCGCTAACCCATCCTACAAATAATTGTGCCTCCCTACTTATCAGTTATCTGTTTACTGTCTTGAGAGAACCATGGGATTAGGAGAAACAGACACCAGAGCCAAATTAATTGACCCCGTCCTGCATCAAAGAGGATGGACCGAGGATTGTCTCAAGCGAGAAGAAACCCCGGGGGCAATTCAAATTATCGATGGGGAAGCCGAACGCGCCAGGGGAAGGATCGATTATACCCTGCGAGTGGCCGTCAGTAGCGACAGCCAACCCTTAGCCGTCGCCCTAATAGAAGCAAAAAAGGAAGATGCGCCCCCCACTGAAGGCTTAGAACAGGTTAAACGCTATGCCAAAGGGTTAAATGTACCGTTTGTGTACTCCTGTAACGGTCATCTTTTTGTCGAATATGATCGCACGACGAATATAACTTCAGCCCCTCAGCCCCTCAGCCAATTTCCTACCCCGGCCGAACTGAGAGGGAGATACGAGCAGTATGTAGGCTTCAGCCTAGCAGAGGAGGTCGCCCGTCCCCTGCTGACTCCCTATAAGGGGGGAGAAGGAGGACGGCGTTACTACCAAGATGCTGCCATCCGCGCTGCTTTGGAAAAAATTGCCCGCTGCCAGCAAACAGGCTCCCCGGCGCGAGTCCTTCTAACCCTGGCAACGGGCGCGGGTAAGACTTTTATTGCCTGTAACCTACTGCGAAAAATAGCAGATGCCGGACAGTTGCGGCGGGCGTTATTTGTCTGCGATCGCGATGAGTTGAGAACCCAGGGGGCGGCGGCTTTGCAAATTGCCTTCGGTTCCGAGGCGGCGGAAGTAGAAAAGAACCAACCCCACAAGAATGCCCGTGTTTTAATTGCTACCTATCAAACTCTGAATGTGGACAAGGAAGAGGACATGGGGAATTTTTTAACCACCCATTACCCGGAAAATTATTTCAGCCATATCATCATCGATGAGTGTCACCGTTCCGCTTGGGGTAAGTGGTCGCAAGTTCTCACCCGCAACAGTGAAGCGGTACAGGTGGGGTTGACGGCAACTCCCCGGGAATTGGAGTTTACAGAAGACTCGCCCGAATCAGAAGCCGATAGACAAATCACCGCCGATAATATGGCCTATTTTGGCGAACCTGTCTATGAATACGACATCGGACAAGGGATAGAGGATGGCTATCTTGCCGCCTGCGAAATTGTTAGGAGTGCCATCAACCTCGATGACACGGGCATTACAGTGGAGGAGGTCATCAGCAGAAATCCCCTTGATGCCAACACGGGACAGCCCATCCCAGAGGCAGAAATTAGGGAAATGTACGAGAAAACCAGTTATGAGCGGTTAATTTTGCTCCCTGACCGTGTGATGGCGATGGCGGGGGATTTATTCAATCATTTGTTAACAACGGGGGGAGTGGAACAGAAAACGATTATCTTCTGTGTTAATGACCGCCATGCTGATGCTGTAGCCATTGAGATGAATAATCTCTATAGCCGTTGGTGTGCCGCTAAGGGGGAAAAGCCGAAGGATTATTATGCTTTCAAGTGTACGGCGAAATCTTCGGGTAATGACTATTTGCCGGATTTAAAGGGCAGTTCCCGTTCCCATTTTGTCGCGACGACGGTAGATCTTTTAACCACCGGCGTCGATGTCCCCAATGTGAGAAATATTGTCTTTTTTAAATATGTCAATTCTCCCATTAGTTTCTATCAAATGGTAGGGCGGGGGACGCGGTTGCATCTACCCACTAATAAGTTAATGTTTCGGGTGTATGACTACACTAATGCTACCCGTTTATTTGGGGAGAAGTTTCTCGATAAGTTAGCCACCAAAAAGGGGACGGCGGCGGAACCAAAGGAAAGGCAGCAACGCCTGGTTATCTCCGTTGAGGGGTTTGAGGTAAATATTACTCCGGTGGGGCGCTATATTCTGACGACGGTGGACGGAGAAACGAAGCCGATAACGGTAGAAGAGTATCGAGAGAGGCTGGCGGAATCCTTGGTTAATCAGGTGACTAATTTGACCTTATTTCGTTCAATTTGGGTTCAGCCGGAGGAGCGGGGGAGGTTATTACAAATACTGCCCGATGGGGGGCGATCGGCAAGTATAATTAGGACACTAGATGAGTTGGAAGCTTGCGATTTATTTGATGTTTTGGGAGAGTTAGGTTATGGTTTGCACCGTCTGACTCGTCTGGAAAGGGCGGAAGCTTTTAGTTATAAACAGGAGGATTGGTTACGCGAAATGCCAGAAGAAACGGCGGCGACAGTGAGGGCGATCGCTTCTCAGTTTGGTAAGTCGGGGACGGAAGGATTAGAAAATAAGCTCATTTTTCAAGTGCCGGAAGTGATTAAGGCTGGGGGTTTGTCGGCGTTAAAGTTAGTAGGTAAACCCTCTGAGATCATACAGGAAGCTAAGATAAGATTGTTTGCCGCTTAGGGTTTCTAAATAGAACAGAAAGCGGGTTTCTAGTAAATAGCTAAATTAAGGCTCAGATTTTGTTAAGAAACCCGCTTTCTCCCAGCTTCTTTCTCCAAGCTTGTTGAATGGTATAATATCTGATTAGGATAGGAATGTTATTTTTATTGGGTGATTCCAAGAGAGTGGTGGGTTACGCTATCGCTAACCCACCCTACGCATTGGAGGGGGGTGAGTGCATTGGTAGGGTGGGTTAGACGGCAACAATCTAGGCGTTAAAGTCAATCTAACAATCCGTCGTAACCCACCGTTTTAGTCAACCGAAAGGATGTTTGATTTATGTTTGAAAATAAGATTGATCAGGTTTTACACGCGTTAAAGGAGATGTTGGGATGAGTTGGACAGAAGTAGCTTTAGTCGATGTCTGTAAACCAAAGCAGTGGAAAACTATTCCAATATCAGCATTAAAAAAAGAAGGGTATCCTGTATATGGTGCGAATGGAGTCATTGGTTTTTACGATGAATTTAATCATCTTGAAGAGACATTAATGATTACATGTAGAGGAGCTACTTGCGGCACGATTAATCTTTCAACGCCGAAGTCATACATTACGGGCAATGCTATGGCGTTAGATGATCTGGATCGAGAACTTTGTGATATTAATTTCCTTTACTATTACCTCTCAAATCGAGGTTTTAATGATGCGATAACTGGAACAGCCCAACCTCAAATTACACGAACAAGTCTTTCAGGGATTAAAATCCCCCTCCCACCCCTAAGCGAACAAAAACGAATAGCCGCCATTCTTAATGAACAGATGGAAGCGGTAGAAAAGGCACGAAAAGCAACAGAAGCACAGTTAGAAGCTGCCAAGGCTTTACCTGCTGCCTATCTTCGGGCTGTTTTTGAAAGTGAGGAGGCTAATTCTTGGGAGAGGAGAAAGTTAGGAGAAATATGTCATATAATTGGTGGAAATACATTACCAGATCAGATAATTTCTGAGGTAGATGAACGAGTTTACTGTTTAAAAGTATCTGACTTGGATAAATCTTTTTGTGACAATAATTATATCAATAGTGGTCAGATTTATACTAAGCGTTCTTTGGCTGGCAATAGAATAATACCACCACAATCTATAGTTTTTCCAAAAAGGGGCGGTGCAATCGCCACAAACAAAAAACGTATTTTAACAGTTAATGCAGTTCTTGATCCTAATTTAATGGCAGTCTATCCATCGGGGAAAAATTTATCTAATAAATATCTATATTTCTGGTTTGAAAGTTGGGATCTATCCTCTATTCAAAGTGGGAATTCTGTACCTCAAATAAATGGGAAAGATATTGCACCATTAGAAATTCCCATTCCACCCCTCCCTAAACAACAACAAATTGCCTCAACTCTAACCGAACAAATGCAAGAAGTGGAACGCCTGAAACAGAACTTAAAAGAGCAACTCGACACCATCAATAAACTCCCCGCCGTCTTATTGCGCCGCGCTTTTAATGGAGAATTATAGTTATGCAAACAATAGACATAGAAAAAACACAGCAAGCATGGACAAACTTAAACCAAATACTGTTCATACCTCGTACCGAATCAGAAGAAAATCCCTATTATTTTACTAAATGACAGAAAACCTAATTAGGGTCTGCTGAATAAATCTAAAAACCTTGTTGGATAAGACTTTTGGACTTTTTTCCCCTCAAAAAGTGCCAGCCATTGCGGGGATCGGGGGAAAATTCAGGTACTTTTTCCCTGAAAATTAGGTAGTTGACCACCTCA
>NZ_JASJFB010000068.1:0-1123 GCF_030065455.1 Microcystis sp. M53602_WE12
AAATCTAAAAACCTTGTTGGGTAAGACTTTTAGACTTTTTTTCCCTCAAAAAGTGCCAACCATTGGAGTGATCGGGGGTAAAATTCCGGGACTTTTTCCCTGAAAATTAGGTAACTGACCCCCTCAAAATCCCTAAAACCCCACACCCCACACCCCACACCCCACACCCTGTCCCCACGAAAAACTTTTTGCCGCAAACCCTATTTAGCGGGACTCAAACGATAACAAAAGATAACTGAGGGTATAATGCTTGGCAGATCAGCGTTTCACAATGCTAATACATAATCAGCGCCTTGCTCAATAATTGTAGAGGCAATTTCAGTTTGACATCCCATGGCATCAATACTTACTAAACAACCTCGAATTTCTCAAATCTTCAATAATTCAGGAATAGCAGTAATCTCATGGGATTTTTCAGCGACTTTTCGTTGACCAAGTACCAAATGATTAGTGGCTGACCAGACACTTACCATAGGAATTAAACTGCGGTTATTTCCTCGTTCTTTTGCCCCTCGTCAGGTTTTCCCGTCCACATTTAAGAGTTCTCCATTGGTCACCTGATGAACTGCTTGCATCCAACTAATAAAGCATGACTGGAGTTCTTCTGATTTTAAACGGACAAATAATCGGATCAATGTATCATGAGAGGGAATCCCATTAGGCAGAGCTAGAAAAGTTTTTAGCCATTCATATTTGGCTATACCATAGGCAGCAACTGCTTACCAGTTGTTCGCCCCACAAATGGTTGCACAGATAGTAATCACAATAATATCTATCAGCAAATGCTCAATGTTGTGTAACGCTCTAGGGTCTTTTAGAGTGCCAAAGTGTTTTTCAATCAGGGCTGTTGGTCATGAACATTTGTCCGTTAACATTGTTTTGCGCGAACCTGTAAACAGATAGTTAATATTCTGTATACTAACTTGAAAAATTTAATATTTATCTCCTAATTGCTATTCCATGAGGATATCTTGTAGATTTAGGTTCTTCGGTTTTTGTTATGCAATGGACGGGGGTTATAAGGGATGGAACCCTTATATAGAAAGGCATTTGGCGATTTTTGTCAATTATTTTTGATCTAGAGCGAACTAATCAATTAAGTCTCTTGCCAGATAAGGATTTA
>NZ_JASJFB010000317.1:0-3813 GCF_030065455.1 Microcystis sp. M53602_WE12
ACAGCACCCAAGCCGAACTAGGGAAAGAGCCGGTAGCCAACCTAGAACGGGCGATCGCCGCCTATACCGAAGCCACCACCATCCGCCGCCAACCTGGATTAGAAAGGGATTTAGCCCAAACCCTCACTAATCTGGGCGTAGCCTACAGCACCCAAGCCGAACTAGGGAAAGAGCCGGTAGCCAACCTAGAACGGGCGATCGCCAATTATCGAGAAGCACTTTCCTTTCTCAACCCCGCTCTCTTACCTGCTGACACCCTGATAACTGGGCGCAACTTAGGCAATCTCGGTTTCCAGCAGGGTTGGTGGGACATTGCCCTAGAAGGCTACACCGTCGCCGTGGAAGCCGTTGAACAAAGCCGCGCCTGGGCAACCAGTGAAGCCCTTCGCCAAGAGATTGTCCGCGAGTCCATCGGTGTTTATGAAAACCTAATCCAAGCCGCCGTTAACCAAGGCGACCTCTCCCTGGCGCTGCGAACCGTCGAACGTTCCCGCTCCAAACGCCTCGCCGACCTGATCGCTGTGGGCGACCTCTACGCCGATGGGCGCGTTCCCCCAGAGATACAAGCCTGGTATCAGCAGGTTAAGGATAGCCGTCAGATCCAATCCCAACTCCGTCAAAACCCCCTCGACCAGCCCGGATTCACCCAGAAACCCCAACCCTACCCCATCGGTAACACCCGCGCCAGCTTTGCCACAGAACAACTCCAGGCCGCCGAAGCCGCCGAACGTCAAGCCTGGGACGCTCTCTACCGCTTTGATGCCATCACCGCCCAACTTCAGCAACCCCAACCCCAACCCCGACTCGATGAACTAACGGCGCTGCTTCCATCCCCCCAGACTGCCCTCCTCAGCTTCTATACCACCGCCACCCATACCCACATCTTTGTCCTGCGTCGCCCCGCCCAGGATGGCGGGGAATGGGTCAACTGCCACACTATTCCCAATCCCCCGGAGTCCGCCAACGACTTGCAAAACTGGCTGGTCGTCAACTGGGTTATCCCCTACATTGCGATTAATCAAGCAGAGACCCCCCAATCCCGCCAGCAGCGTCGGCATGAGTGGCACCAAGCTATGGCCACTCGTCTGCAAGAACTGGCAACCCGCCTGCAATTCGATACCCTCATCCAACAGCACCTCCAGGGCATCACTGAGTTAATTCTGATTCCCCACCTGTTCCTGCACCAAATTCCCTTCGACCTTCTACCCACCGCCGAAGGTCAACTACTGGGCGATCGCTTTCGCCTTCAGTTTGTCCCCAGTACGAAAATTCTCGGACTGTGCCAAGAGCGATCGCAACCCACTCCCCACACCCTGGGGATTGTGGAAAACACCACAGAGGATTTGCCCTATACTCCCCTAGAGTGTGAGTGGGTCGCCCAAACCTGGAATGTGCCTCGCCAACGGCGGCTACAGGGGCGCACAGTCACCCCCGACTCTTATCTGCAACTGCTGAAACAATTGCAGGCTTTGCTCTCCAGCCACCACGCCACCAGCCGCCCCGATGATCCCCTCAACTCCCACCTCGTCCTAGACGGGGGGCAAAAAGTCACCCTCCGGGATTTACTTAGTCCCCTGTGGCGTTTTCCCGAATTGTCGGAAGTGTTTCTCTCCTGTTGTGAAACCGGTCTCAGTTTTGCCACTTCCCGAGATCAAGAGGGAAAGCTGCGACGGGAATTACTGGACGAACCCCTCAGCTTAGGTACAGGCTTTCTGCTGGGGGGCGCTCGTGCTGTGATTAGTAGTCATTGGGCGGTGACTGATCTAGCTACGGCGCTGTTTTCGCGGGAGTACCATCGCGCCCGGCGGGCCGGAGAGGAACGTTTAACGGCTCTACATCAGGCTCGTCAAGCGTTGCGGGAGACTTGCCAAAAAGACTGGCGGGACCGTTTGACAGTCGATTATCAGCAGGCTTATCAGACTTGGCAACAAATGCGCCAAACTAAGGATCCCAACGTCAATGCTGCTCAAGCCAATTATCAGAAAATCGGCGAATTGATCAAGTGGCTCGACGAATTTGCTCCCGACGCAGTGCCTTTTCAGGATTATCGTTACTGGGGGGCGTTCTATTGTCTGGGACTTCCTTAAAATTATGAATTATTTCCTTGTTGCAAGTAAAACGTAGGGTGCGTTAGACGGCGACAATCTCTGCTTAAACTTAAATCTAACAATCCGTCGTAACGCACCACACCTATCATTAATTTAACTTTATTATAACATATAATTAATTTGCAAGAGTTCTTATCTATCATTAATTTATTTGATGCGTTACGCTATCGCTAACGCACCCTACTACTAATTATTGTACTGTAAAAGGATAATGCTGGGTTTTTAAAGGTTCCAATTTTAACAGGTCAAAAGTCCTATTTTAAAAGGGTTTTACCATTATTCAGCAATCCCTAATTAGGATAAACTCGCCCTTTCCAACCCCCCCCTTGACCGCGCCAATAACGCAGGGCAGAATCGACGGTCATTAAACTATAAAAGAGGGCAATTAGGGGTAAAGTTAAAGCCCGCAGGGGGGATAATTTATATAGTCTTAAAGTCGGGCTATAGGAGAGGGCGATTAGTAATAAGGTGACGGCGCTAATTATGATAATTGATGTTTCTTTTAAGACCAATCCCCAGATTAAGCCCAAGGGGGCGGCTAAATAGGTTAAAAACATCCCGAAAATTGTGCCAATTAACCAAAGTGTTGAGTAATTTAGTTGCGTAAATGCGGTGCGGGCTACCATATTCCAAATGCTTGCTAAATCCGGATAGGGACGGAGACTATAGGTGCTTTCTGTTAATCCTAACCAGATGGAACTCTCGTTATTTTCTGGGTGATTTTGCAGATATTTTTTAACCGCAATCGCCAAAGAACAATCATCAATTAAAGCTTGTTTAAGAATCTCAATACCGCCAATTTTTTCTAGGATATCTCGGCGAATTAAAATGCAACCCCCGGCGGCGGCTGCTATCGGGGAATTAGGATTATTAACTAGGGGAAAAGGATAGAGTTTCTCGAAGAAAAAAACAAAGGCAGGAATGAGAAATTTTTCCCAAAAACTGTCACAGCGTAGCAACACCATCAGGGAAACTAAAGCTTGTTTTTCTTGTACTGCTTTAGTAACTAATTGGGTTAAATTATCCGGTGGGTGGGCAATATCAGCATCGGTGAACAGAAAATAATCGGGTGCAAATTTCTCGGTAGCCTCTGTTATTCCCTGTTTCATTGCCCATAATTTACCCGTCCATCCTATCTCTAAAGGCTGTCCAGAAATAATAGTTATCTGTTCAGATTTATGAGATTTATCGGCAATTTTTTGGGCAACTTTCCCCGTGTCATCACTGCTTTGATCGTCAATTAAAATAATGGAAAATTCGCCTTGATAATCTTGGTTAAAGAGGGAAGCTAAACTGATGGGTAAAACGTCGGCTTCGTTTCGTGCGGGGATAATTGCCGAGACTTTTGGATAATTTGTTAAGGGAGAAGTGACAGAATTAATTTTTTGGTTAGATAGCCAAAATTGTCCCCTGGCTAAGATTAAATATAACCAAATTATTAGCGATAGGAAAGTAACTAATAATAATAAAAATGTCATAAGCTAGTCGGCTTTCGATGAGGGAATAGGGAACAGGTCAAAAAGAGTAAGTAGGTAGGTGTTAAAAGTTGTCAGACACCCCCCTTATCAAGGGGGGATCAAGGGGGGATCCCCCCGCCTATCGGCACCCCCCTGATCAAGGTAGGGCTGTTTCATTTAAATTAAGTATAGCTGATTTTGAGTCAATAAATTTGACCGAAGATTCTCAAGTTTATCTTGTTCTAACC
>NZ_JASJFB010000107.1:0-6013 GCF_030065455.1 Microcystis sp. M53602_WE12
AGCTATTCCCTGATAACCACTGTCTTCTATGCTGGTAGTTAAAGGATGAAAACGAACTCGACTTTTTTTAAATAAACTAAAATCATGACCTCTACCTTTCCCACAAAAGACACAGATAATTTCCTCGGTATTTTGATCAGCTACTAATTGGGATTTTAAAGTATGATAACCTCTTTTACCCCCCAAAAAATCTTTCTGTTTCTTTTGGGGGCGTTCAATGGGAGTTTCCGTTACATCCATTACCGTTATGACCGGTATCTCTGCTTGATTGAGTAAAGCTTTTTTTCCTTTTAAACGGAAGTTTCCCGATTGTAAAAGCATTTTTTCCGTCTTATTTACAATCCGACATATAGTTGATTCTGATAGTTCCCAGCTTGTACCAATGTGAAAATATGTTCTATATTCTCGCCAATATTCTAACGTTACTAAAACTTGTTCTTCTATAGATAGTTTAGGTTTCGGTCCCCTTTTAGATGGTGAATTAGAGTCGGCTTCAACACTTTTTACTGATTCTACCATCTTTCTATATGTTTGTTTATACACACCGAAACGGCGTTTGAATTGTTCATCTGATAAGTTTTGATAATCCATAATTTTGCTAATAAACATAGCAAAATTATAGATGATTTCCTGACCTAAGATCACATTTTATTCTTTTTTCCACTTCAATCTAAGAATTGAGAAAAAAGCAAAACCTTATATTATACCATAAAAAAATTATGCAAGAGGTCTTATCAAGAAAGAATTCCTATAAATCCTATTCTGCTATTTTTTTCAGGTTTTAAGCCGCCCAACGGGCAGAACGGAGTATGGCCAGATGATCGAGTAGTCCTAAGGTTTTTTTTGATTCTTGGCCCAGAATCCACTCCCCCTGCACATAGGGGGCGATCTGAGCGGGAATACTGGCGGCACTACCTAGTTTATCTGGGTCGAGCCATTCCATATCTCCCAAACGTTCCACCGCTAAACCGAGGATCGTTTCCTCTTCTTTGAGCGCAATTATGGGAATTTCGGCTCGATCGGTGTTTAAGCGGCTGCTATCCCCCAAAAATTGCCCGAGATCCGCCACCCAGATCACTTGACCCCGGAGATTGATCGTGCCGAGGAGCAAGGGTGAAGCATTGGGAATCGGGGTAATGCGATCGAGTGGTTGCTGTATTACCTCGCCAATGCCCACGGCACTAAGGGCAAACTCCTCCTGAGAGGGTAGATAAAATCGCAAGTACAGTTCACCGACGGGAGTTTCTAATTCCTGATTGTCGGGGGCGATATCTTGAGCGTTACCAGTAAAAAAATCGGCGTTGTTAAGCATGAGTTTAGTTCTCTTGCAACTAATAATTCGGGCGGCGTTTTTAGCTGTCTTGACCTATACCATAGATACACTGTCTCTGGTGAGGGCGATTTTATCGGCGCAACAGTTGTTTAATGGTATAAATGAACTCAATCGGTTCAAAGGGCTTGACAATGTAGGCATCGGCTCCGATTTTCATAGCCCAATAGCGATCAAAGACTTCCCCTTTCAAGGAACAAATGACCACCGGGACATTTTTGGTTTTTGGATCCGACTTGAGACGACGACACACCTCATAACCATTCATGCGGGGCATGACGATATCGAGGACGACGAGATCGGGATTGAGTCTCTGAATATGTTCGAGGGCTTCTACCCCATCCGTGGCGATCGTGACCTTGATGCCGCTATTGCGGAGTAGATCACAGATCAGTTCCCGTTGCGTTTGGCTGTCTTCTACCAGCAATATTTCGCTCATAACTCCCTACCTAGCTCGGCTGCCAAGAACAACAATGGCAAAAGATGCCCGATAATAGTCCCCTTTGACCGGATGCTCGGAAATTGCTCTCATTTTTGCCTCCAACGCAATCTGAAATTTATCAGGGGTTTCCCTCTAAACAAGGACTTGATTCACCTTTTCGGGTTTCATCTCTATCGTTCCCAATTCTACCAGTGAACTACTCTCAAGGTCGTTGAGAGCTTCCTATTTCACGGGGGATTGCCTCAAGACGGACTTACGCCCAGCTTTTGGTCTTACATCCCCTCTATGGGCAGTATCGCGCTTTTCCTAACGATAATATCTGTAAGGCTTCATTTCTGATATTTATCGCCGCATTTATGTCCCGGTCATGGGTTGTTTTACAATGCACACAAGTCCAATTTCTAACCTCAAGCGGCAAACTACCCACTTGATTTAGACAGACATTACAAGTTTTAGAACTAGGAAAAAACCTATCAACTTCGGTATAAGTTTTTCCTTCCCATTCTGCCTTGTATTTAAGCATTGTACAAAACATTCCCCAACCACAATCACTAATAGCATTGGCTAAATTATGATTGCGTACCATGCCTTTGATATTGAGATTTTCTAACGCAATAACTTGGTTTTCGTTAACTATCTTACGGGATAGTTTGTGCAGAAAATCCTCACGACATCTTGAGATTTTAGAGTTAACTTTAGCTACTTTACCTCTAGCTTTTTGACGGTTGTTACTTCCTTTCTTTTTACGCAATAGCTTTTGTTGTTTCCTTTTTAGGTTACGTTGATGTTTGGCTAAATGTCTAGGATTATCATATTTACTGCCATTGCTGGTAATAGCAAAATGAGTTAATCCTAAATCAATTCCTATGGCTTTACCTTCTATCCCCCCGTCTTCGTCACCACCCTTATCAAGGGTAGAACCCCCCGCCTTCGGCACCCCCTTATCAAGGGGGGCAGGAGGGATTGTCCATCATCAACTAAAATAGAAGCGTAGTATTTTGAGATAGTAACAGTTTTAATTGTTCCTGCAAATTCCCAGTGACGAACACAATAAACCAATCCAATTTGAGGAAGCTTTAGATAATCTCCCTCAAATTTAATATTAGCTGGATAGCTAATTGATTGTTTACCATGTTTAGATTTGAATCTTGGTAGTCTAGCTCGTTTCTCAAAGAAATTTTGATAAGCTTGCGATAAGTTCAAAGCAACAACCTGTAAGCACTGGGAATAAGCATCTGTCAACCACTCATAAGCTTTTTTGAGACTAGGCAATAGTCCTTGAATATAGTTTCGTGTCAGTCCTTTTCCTGTGGTTTTATAGGTTTCTTGGCATAAATTCAGGGAAAATTCCCAAACCAACGACAACAGCCAAAGCTTTTAGCTAAGGCTATTTCTTGCTCGGTATTAGGCTTAAGTCTGAATTTGTACGCTTTGTACATAAGAATTATCAAGAAACTATAACTATGATATAGCGTTTCCCAATCTCATGAGGTACACCAAAATCTTAACTCCTGACTCCTGACTCCTGACTCCTCAAAACCTAAGACTCTGTACCTCACAACTATAGAAGTTGCTATAACATAGTTTTTGAGGAATTGTCTATATGCTGGTCAGCATTCATGAGGTGAACCCTTGGGCGAATTGCTTCGCCCCTTTAAAAGCCCCGTCCCATTGTGCTAAGCGCGAGGGATGAATGCTGACATTCAGTTAAATCCTGTTTAATAAGGTATGGGGGTACTGCGGAGCGCTGGAGCTGCGGAGCGCCAGAGAAACAATCCATCGCTGGTGATCTAGAGATGATGCCCAATCCCGTCCCACTCCCTCTTGATGAGAAACGCTCTCTTCCCTCCTCTTGTCACTAATAATAAATCTGATAAGCTAATTATGTAACATATTTTTCAGTAAGCTTTACGGTTCTTCTGGTTTCTGTGTGGAAACGAGGTCTATACTGATAGTTTCTTCTTTCAAAATAGTCCTAAAAGTCTTGCCCAGTAAACATTTAACCTTACATAAGCAAAAATTATCACACAAAGTCGAGAAGAGCGGCTTTACTGCATTTAAGAGATTGACTACCGAATTTTTTGAGATCAAGATAGTACATCGGCACTGAAAAATCATCAAAAATTTTCCAGTCGGTAAGGAGAAGAATTGAGAACAAATGTATGGATAAAAAAGAAAAACTCGATTAAAAAATTTTTGGGATCGGATGGTTACACACCAAACCATAGACCGGCCGCTCCTAGCCTTGATTGCCAACGCTCTCTAAAATCGATGACAAAGACTTTTATTATAGAGGACGACTACTCGTGCTATACCTTGCAGAAGTAAAAAAACAGACTAGAGGTTTTATCGGCGGTTACAAAACCGAATTGAAACTATTGGCCTGTCAGCATAAGGATCAGACGTGGAGTGCCATACCAGGGGAAGATATCCTAACCTACGACGAAACTAACTCCCTGGGTGAAGGTGCGCTTCTCTTGGTAAATTTGAGCAATAATCGTCAACTACAAGGAAACCCGGAATTAGCGGGAGCGGAGATGGTGCGGCAACTGCAAAAGATTTCCCGTTTGATGGAGCGCAGCAAGAAAGATCAAGAGAAAATCGAGCAGTGGAAACAATCCCTCACCTATCAAAGCGAGATTCTCAACCGCCAGAAAATGGAAATGGAGACAAGAATCGAGCAAATTGAACAAATAGAGGCAGAATTAGAGTATTTAGAGCGCAAAAGACAAGAACTGGAAACCCTAAAACAACAATTAAACGAGCAACAGCGACACCTGGAAGAAGGACAAATAAATTGTAACTCCTACCCCAATCTTTCCCCAGAACAACAACAATTTATTCGCTCTCTAGCGGAGCGTTTAGCTGCTCATCATGATCGGGGCAATTCTCCCTCACAAATTCTCCATTCCACTCTTGAATCTGTGCAGGAACAACAGACAATTTTAAATAGTTGTTGGCAGAGTTTAGAGGGGCAGAAAAAAGCTGTAGAAAATCGTCAGGTCGCCAACGATGAAATGCTCGATTATCTAGAAAAAAGAGCTAGGGAATTACAGACGAGTCGCAGGGCTTTGGAAACAGCTAAAATAGAATTACAAATACAAGAAACTGTTCTGAGTCAAAAACAGAAATTATTCGAGCACCTTAACCTCACCCTACAAACCACTGATTCTACTCGACAAATGCTCCTTCGTCTCCTCGGAGGGGAAGAACTAGGTTTTGATGGTAAAATCGATCTAGAAGCTCTTGAACAAATGCCTTTAGAAGAATTGGAGAGCTTAGTTAAGAACTTACAAACAGACCTCAAGCGCTGGGAAATTTTTGTCAACGACCAAGAGGAAGAATTAACTCTCCAATGCCAAACCGTGGAAGAATTAGAAGCAAGAATGGCTACAATAGATCAATCTGAGCGAGCTAATTTAGAAGAAGAATTAGCCGAGGAACAGGAAAAAAAAGGAATGCTGGCGGCAACTTTAGTCGGACAAAGACGTAATCTCCAAGAAAGGCAAGCTATTAGCTCTCAACATCTGAAAATTCTGCAACGGAGACAGGGGATTTCATCCTCAGAAAATACTCAAAAATCTGGCTTTGAACCATTGTTAATGCTGTTGGCCGATAATTATCAAAATAATCTTCAAGAAAGTCAACGTTTAGCAGCAGAAATCAAGGGACTACAAGAGGATTTACAAAAAAGCAGCGATAGTATTGACGGTCAATGGTCGGATTTAGAGCAAAAAACTCGTGAATTTGAAGAACAGGAGCGACAATGGCGCGATACTAATCTCGCATTATTGCGTTTAAAAACTCAGGTACAACAGTACGAAACTTTCCTGCAACCTGTGCAGGATCAACTCGATCAAATCCGTCAAAAACTAGAAACTATCTCCCAGTGGTTGATGCCTATGGAATCTAATGGTAGTGCCTATCATTACGCTATTAACAGTTAGGCTTAATTAGGGTTTGCGGCAAAAAGTTTTTCGTGGGGGTAGGGTGTGGGGTGTAGGGTGTAGGGTGTGGGGTTTTACCGATTTTGAGGGGGTCAATTACCTAGGGTTTGCGGCAAAAAGCTTTTCCTAGGGGCAGGGTGTGGGGTGTGGGGTTTTACCGATTTTCAGGTGGTCAATTACCTAATTTTCAGGGAAAAATTCCCGGAATTTTCCCCCCAATCACTCCAATGGTCGGCACTTTTTGATTTCAAACAAGCTTAAAGATATTATCCAACAAGGTTTTTAGATTTATTC
>NZ_JASJFB010000108.1:0-5881 GCF_030065455.1 Microcystis sp. M53602_WE12
AGGGTGTCAACAAGGAATATTACAAATTGTTAACCGAGTCTTGAAAGCCTTGTGCTACAAAGGTTTGAAATGTTAAGAAAGATGTGACTAAAGGACAGCGGGGGGAGCTGACAGTTTTTAACACCTAACTACTTAAGCGGCTCTTCTGGTTTCTGTGTGGAAACGAGGTCTATACTGATAGAATATCCGCAAAATAGCCCTAAAAGTCTTGCCCAATAATCATTTCACGACTCCATAAGCAAAAATTATCACACAAAGTCGAGAAGAGCCCTTAAGCTTGTTGGTAGTGAGGATCAATTGCGATTAATTTATTAACAGTTTGATAGAATTCCTGTTGATAAAATTCCCGTCGATTGCTGTCGAGATCATTAACTAATTGTTCTTGACAGTAGCGACGATATTCCATTAAACTAATTTTTTCCATAGCTATAATAGCATCTTTGATCTGTTCTTCTGGCTGCAAAATTTCCTGACTGGTATGTTCATTTAAGTGAAATAAAGAATTAAAATCACGGTTTTTGTCTGTGGTTATCATCAATAAATGATTCTGTAAAGCTGACATCAAATCTCTTGGTTTAGTAATTTGGGTTTCTAACTCTAGAATTACTTGCCATAACCAACGATAATCCGGGAGATTAAAAATTAAATCTTTTTCATCCAAAGATTCTAAAATTATTTCCCGATATTCAGGATAATGGAGATAGATTAATAATAATAACCATTCGGCTTTTTCCGAGCTATTTTTTTCGGATTTATCTAAAATATTTTTCCTCTTGATTGCCAGAGATTTTCCTTGAGGTTTATTAACCTGCTTTGAGAGATTTTTTAAAATATAAGGCAAACGAGTGGCATCTTTTTGAGCCAAAATTTCAGCACAATAATCTAGATAAAAAGTGCGTTGATTGCTATCGATTAACTTTTGCAGTAAACTCACCATACTATTGGCTACTTGTTGAAAATGTAGTCCCTGTTTTAAATCTTTATTAACCAACATTTGCGAGATTTGCCAATCAATCCAAAAAGGAGATTTTTCGATTAGTTCTCGATAACTATTCACCCCGTCAGCACGAGATTTAAGAAATTCATCGGCATCTTTACCATCGGGAAGATTGAGGATTTTTAGGTTAACTTGTCCCGAATAAACTAGGGAGTTAATTTCCTCGATCGCCCTTTGTGTCGCTTTAATTCCCGCTTGATCAGCATCAAAATTAAAGATTATTTGTTTATTTTCACTGTAGCGCAAAAGTAATTTAATTTGCTCTTGACTTAAAGCTGTTCCTAAACAGGCAACCACATTAGTAATACCAGTAGCATGGAGAGCGATTGCGTCAAAATAACCCTCGACAACTATCGCTAAATCTTGCTGAATAATTGCCTGTTTAGCTCGATCGAGAGCAAAGAGAGTTTTTCCCTTTTCAAATAGAGGAGTATCGGGAGAATTTAGATACTTTGGCTGCTCATTACCTAAAGTGCGACTACCAAAAGCGATCGCTCGTCCTTGACTATCAAAAATAGGAATCATTAAACGATCTCGAAATTGATCGTAATAACCACTACCATTTTGACGCGCTTTAATTAATCCCGCTTGTTCCACTAAAGCCACAGGATAGCGCTTTTGTTCCACTAAATAACGATAGAGAGTTTCCCAACCTTCCGGAGAATATCCCAGTTGAAAAGCTGCGATAGTTTCCGCGGTTAGTTGTCGTTGTACCTTGAGATAATCTAACGCTTTTTCCCCTTGAGGTTGACTAAGGGCGTGTTGATAAAAACTCACCGCCACGGCCATTATTTCGTATAATTGTTCCTTGAGGGATAATTTCTGTTCTAATTCCTGACGCTGTTCTACTGCCAGAGTTTTAATCGGGATTTGATACCTTCTAGCGAGATCGAAAACCACCTCACTAAAAGATTGTTTTCCCACTTCCATAAGAAATTTAATCCCGTTTCCCCCCGCACCACAGCCAAAACAGTAATACATTTGTTTGGCAGGACTAACCGTAAAACTGGGGGATTTTTCCTCGTGAAAAGGACATAAACCAACGTATTCCCGTCCCCTTTTTTTGAGGACGACTCTCTCGGAAATTAAATCCACAATATCAATTCTTTGTTTAACTTCTTCGATCGTGTCCGGATGTAGTCGCGGTGTATCCATAATCAGTTATCAGCAGTCAGGAGTCAGATGTGAGTTTTAAGTGAGCAGTATATATTAAGTGAGCAGTATTAAAGCTGATCACTGAAAAATCTCCCCAACACCTACCACCCCCACTAAGGCCCTTTTTGACTCCTGGAAATTCGCACCCATAAGTAATAAGAAAGGACTTGACTTTGGCGGCGGCTTGTGCTATGCTCTTCTAATAATGGGAATCCGTGCAAATTTTTACGAGTTCAAATATTCCCATTATGAATAAAATCTTTTAAAAATATTATCTCAAAATCTCCCGACAAAAGCCAGCAAAATTTCGCCCATAATTGTTAAGTTTTGTTAAAAATGCAGAGACCGGCAGGGAAAGAACTGATTACTGATCACTGATCACTGAAAAACTTCCCCACTGCGATGGCTGCATTTTGTCCTCCGAAACCGAAACTAAGACAGAGACAATTGTGCAGGGAAAAATTAACAGCCGATCTAGTTAAATTTAACTGAAAAGGCGACTCGCGCACACCGACACAGGGGGGAATTAGCTGATTTTTCAGGGCCATTAAACAAAAAGCCACGCCTAATGCCCCCGAAGCCCCTAAAGTGTGTCCTGTTGCCCCTTTTGTCGAGCTTACAGCCACTTGCGAGCCAAAAATGCTGGCGATCAGGTTTGCCTCCCGTTCATCGTTTAAACGCGTGCTAGTGCCGTGGGCGTGAATGTAATTAATTTCATCTTTTCTTAATTGACTTCTGTGCAAACATAGTTCTATGGCTTTGGTAGCACTACGATTATTCACCGCCGGGGCGCTGACATGATCGGCATCGCAGGTAAAACCATAGCCCAAAATTTGCCCGTAGATGGGGGCATTTCTGCTTAAAGCCAGTTCTTCGGATTCAAGGACGAAAATCGCCCCAGCTTCGCCCAAAACCAAGCCCTCCCTAGCTCTATCAAAAGGATAACAGCCCGTTTTCGCCAAAGCTCCCATCTGTTCAAATCCCACCAAAGTTAAGGGAGTGATCGGGGTTTCGAGCGCCCCGGCTAAAACTCGATCGCATTCTCCCATAGTAATTAATTCTACAGCCTGTGCGAGCGACCAGATGCCCGTGGCACAGGCCGCCATGGGTGCTAACACTGGGGCGCCGGTTTCTATCAATCTAGCGGTCAATACCGAGGCGCGATCGGGTAAACTATCTAACCAGTTTTCTACTATTCCCGTCGCTGCCATCCGTTCCCATAAACCCTGACAACCGCGACTAGAACCGATAGTGACACCACAATCCTTTAAGGGAGGGGTTAATTGAGCGTCTTCAAGGGCAGCAATCAGGGCAATTTTGGTTAAATCCTCTAAAAATGCCGGTTTGTGACCGATTAAACCCAAGGGTAAAGCGGGTAAATCAGAAAAGGGTTGTTGCCTAGTTATACCAGTTTTGCCCTCTAGTAATCTTTGCCAACTCTGACTTAAATTTCCCAGAGAACTGATCAACCCAATTCCCGTCACCACAACATTCATTTATCAGTTATCAGGTATCAGTTATCAGTTATCAGTTATCAGTTATCAGTTATCAGCTATCAGCTATCAGCTATCAGTTATCAGCTATCAGTTATCAGCTATCGGAATATTAAATGATTGGGCGGGTGACGGCGAACATTAAATTATTGTCGCCCGGTCCCACCCTAACCGATCGCTATTTTTTCAGGTTTTCTGCACCGGAAACAACCTTGGCCGAGTCAATTTTATCCCCTTGTTTAATCGTATCGATCACTTCCATTCCCTCAGTTACATAACCAAAAACGGCATAATCACCATCGAGGAAATTGATATCCGACAGGGCAAAATAAAACTGAGAAGAAGCGGAATTAGGTTGTTGAGAACGGGCCATTGCGATTGCACCGCGTTTATGGGGTAAAGCGACGATGGGAGTGCGGGCCGTGGCCTGTTGACCGATTGCTTGCCCATAAATCGGCTCTTTTTCGTCTTTGAGGAGAATTTCCAGGGGAACATAACGGGATTGCTTGGTTTTCGGATCGACAAAACCACCAGTTCCGCGACCTTGGGGATCACCCCCTTGGGCGACAAAAGGCTGCGGTTCTGTAACCACGCGATGGAAAGTTAAACCATTATAAAAACCTCTCTCCACCAGATCCACAAAGTTACCGGCAGTAATTGGGGCCGCATTGCCATCAATTTCGATCGTTACCGGTTTACCTTTGATGATCATCTCGACCACGGCAGTTCCATCTAAGCGGGGTTTGTAATTATCCATAGAATTATCGGGGGTGGAGTTAGCTTCTGGGGAAGAACAGCCGAAAAGTGTCGTCGTTGTGATCAAAAAAAGACAAACTACAGACAGCCAGCCAGATTTTCTTATCTTCATCATTATTTTATAGCCAAAAAGATCGAAAAAAGGCCTACAATCCCTCTAGAGGAATTTCCAGAAAACGAGCGAGTTCCGCTCCTTGATTTTCCAATTCCGAGAGGGACATCGGATCGCCGACGCGAGTTAAAGGGATATCGCGACGCTGTTTAATCCGCAGGAATAGTTCCCGTTTCGGGTTGAGTCCTTCTCGCACTTCGGCCCGCACAGCTTGCACATCTTCGAGAGGCCAATCGAGATCAATGCGACGATTTTTGCCAGGGTAGCCCCAACGAAAGATTTTAACTTTGCCAGTTTCCTTGTTAAACTCGTTGTAACCACCTCCGACATTCCAGAGGAGAGATAACCAGAGATAGATGGCTAAAAGAGTCCCCGCAGTACCGTAAAAGAGGAGGGCGACTCCTTGGGGAATAAATTGTAAGGAACTGGTATCGCTAACGAGAAGTAGATTGACCTTCAAATAACTGGAAAGACCGGCGAGGAGAAACCCTAGACCGCCAATAGAGACGATTACAGCCCAAAAATAGTTACTAGGGCGACGCGCTCCCACTACTTCTTGCCGTAGGATCAGGCTATCTTTACTTGTTGTTTGCGCTTTCATGAATTCTTTTTAAGGTTGCCTAGAGTTATTTTACCAGCTTTTTTTCTCGCCACTTCCCCAACCCCGATCCAGGGTGTTGATTGGGAGCGGAATGCCGCCAAAATCACTCATACACTTTTTCTCTGATTAAGATCAAGGGTACTCTGTACCGGCGATTGCCTTCCAGAAAAGTTATCGAAAATTTAGTTGGTTAATGCTTCGATTTCTCTCATTGCTTGATCAATTCCTTCTTTAACTTTGCTCAATCCAGTTAAAAAGTATTGCCAATGACCGTGTTTGCCGTCGGTATTAATGGCATTACACCAGGGTTTAGCCGCTGCTTCCTTCACTTCCCTCAGTTCGTCCCATCCTTTAGTTTCTAAAATTAAATAGTTAGATTTAGCTGTCTTCAGACGGATAATAAAGTCTGGGAATAGTAAACCCTAAGCGTTCATTTTTAACAAAGGCTGCAGTGGCGGGATGATTGTCAATAATATAGGCGGCTGCCTGTTCCCATTGATCGGTATCAGCCACCACGTGGCAGGCGCTCGCTTTTCAAAAATATGCCAATTTGTCACTAAGACTTTACCCCGTCTCAGTTTGTCCATCAGGTGAGAAGGTACGAGGTCACGGGTGCGATACAAAGAAGCTTCGCCGTTGTCGGGGTTGAGTTCCTGTAACCCACATTCCGCACCCTAAGTGTCACAACGTCTCAAAAGAGGAAGATGCCTGAGTCAAAATACTTATCTAGAGGAGTGAGTTGGCGGCAAGCTGCCACCAACTAAGCC
>NZ_JASJFB010000796.1:0-4050 GCF_030065455.1 Microcystis sp. M53602_WE12
ACAACTGAGACAAAAGCCTCTTTTGTTGGTCTGTTGGGTAAATACGGTATTGATACCTCGCTTTCATTGGGTTAAGATGTGTGTGTCTGTACTCTATTCTAACTAGGTCTGTTAATAATGTCAAGTCAGTTGCGAAGAGAAAGAAACTCTGTTTCCGATTTAAAGATACACTTGGTCTGTGTGACAAAATACAGAAGAAAGGTTTTTACTGGTAAAAGTCTGACTTTGGTTGAAAAATCTTTTAGGGAAGTTGCGGAAAAGATGAATTTTCAGATATTGGAATTTAACGGGGAGTCCGATCATGTCCACGCATTGATTGAATATCCACCGAAATTATCTATTTCCGTGATGGTCAATTCTTTAAAGGGAGTCTCTAGTCGCAGGCATGGACAAGCTGGTTATCCTAAACCGTACGGGAAAGACGCTCTTTGGTCGCCCAGTTATTTCGTCTCTTCTGTAGGAGGTGCGCCACTGGAAGTTCTTAAGTCTTATATCAAAGATCAGGAAAAGCCGTCGTAAAACGACGGGGTTTTAACCCAAATTTTCGATAAGCGTCAGGCTAATATAGAAAAACACGGCATAGATTTCGCCGACCTGGAAGCGATTTTTAGCGGGCCGATAATCGAGCGCGTGGATAACCGTCAGAATTACGGCGAAATTCGAGTGATTCTAGTGGCTACAATCGATAATATCGTTTTGGTGGTGGTTTATACATGGCGTGGCTCGGTTCGTCGAATAATTAGTGCTAGGAGGGCTAACAACCGTGAACGAAGAACATATTACCAGAGTCACCCGCGAACAGTGGGCGAAGTTGAAAGACAAAACAGACTGGAAGAAAGTTAAAGGGATGAGCGAGGCGGAAATTGCCAAAAACGCCCTAGAAGACCCCGATAATCCACCGCTGCCGGCTGATTTTTTCGATGAAGTCGTGGAATGCACCCCAGTTTCCTTGAATCCCTAACCCTCCGATTAGTAACTGGATTTGGGGATTTTATCGGGGGCTGTATTAGCCTAGACTAACACAGCCCAAAGTTAGCGTTTAAATGTCCAAATCCGTAAGATTTAAACGTGATCCGTGGGTTTCGATAAATTCTCGCCGGGGGGCAACTCGATCGCCCATAAGAATGGTAAATAATTCCTCAGCTTTGGCTGCGTCTTCGATTTCCACCCGTTTTAAAGTGCGAGTTTCGGGATTCATGGTAGTATCCCAAAGTTGTTGGGGCATCATTTCCCCTAACCCTTTAAAACGTTGGATTGTGTAGTTAGCATTGGAGGGAAATTCCGCTATCTTTTGCTGTAATTCTCGATCGCTATAGCAGTAGGAATGATTTTTACCGCGTTCCAATTTATAGAGAGGAGGACAGGCGATATATACATAACCTTGGTCAATTAAATTCTTCTGATAACGATAGAAGAAAGTTAACAACAAAGTTCGGATGTGTGCGCCATCCACATCAGCGTCAGTCATTAAAACAATGCGATGATAGCGCAATTGTGAGGGGTCGAAATCTTCTCCTTTAATCCCTAAACCGAGGGCTGTAATTAAGGATTGAATTTCCGTATTTTTGTAGATTTTGGCATCATCGGTTTTTTCGATATTGAGGATTTTTCCCCGCAGAGGTAGAATCGCTTGAAAACGACGATCGCGCCCCTGTTTGGCACTGTTATGGACGAAAACGCCGGAAGCAAGGGCAAAGTTATGGGTATGAGGAACCTCGATATCATAGACATCGAATCTTGTTTCTAATCGCTTGATCGCCACAACTCGATGATTGTAATTAGCCACCGCTTCTAAGGCTTTATTTTTATCACCATCAAAGTAGCGATCGCAGAAAGAATCAAATCGCAATATTGATTTATCCCGCGTCTGAAGCCGATATTTTTGATAAGCTTCCAAATCAATATAACCTCGATCGATCTCAATTTGTTTTAAGGTCGCTAGGGTTTTTTGATAGTAAGTTTTCTTGATTGTGTTAATTCCCTGCCAACGATTATACCAATCAGCGATCGCATGAGTGAACAACCAAGAATCGGAAGCGGGATTCCAGACCATTTCATAACCGTTAATGGTGATTCCGGGGTCACGAAGATCGGACAATTTCCGATACAAAGGCATTAAAGCATCTTCTGGAGTTAAAGCCGCAGCAGGTTTATAGCTACCATCTCTTAACAGGAAAAGATGGTCAGGAGTACAAATAATCGCTTCACCATGATCGAGAGTAATTTTAATTACTTCTGCGTCTTTTTTGGTGATGCGGGCATTAATAATTCGTTCAACCCCGATCGTGCCATTGTCACGAATGGTATAACAAAAATGTTCCTTTCCTTGGGCTTGTTCGGTCACTAGCTGTTTAAAACTGAGGTTGCGTCCATCGACAAGGGCGATTTCTGTATCACCATGAAAACAACCGCCAGCGCTGTCACCTTCGACGATGTAAATTTCTGACCTTTCTGGGTCTCTTTCGCTACAATCAGCCAATTTACCCGGTAAAGGTGAGGATTCCAAGACCGATTTCCGTCGTACTAAGTCCCGGGCCCGACGGGCTGCTTCCGCCGCCTTGTACGCTTGTACTGCTTTTTCGATAATCGTGTCGGCCACTTGGGGATTTTGTTCTAAGTATTCGTTGAGAGTTTCCCCCACCAGCGAATCAACAATACCCCGGACTTCAGTGTTACCCAATTTAGTCTTGGTTTGTCCCTCGAATTCCGGTTCGGGGACTTTTACGGAAATAACGGCGGTTAACCCCTCGCGGACGTTTTCCCCCGCTAGATTAGGCTCGTTTTCTTTAATTTTATTGCGTTTACGAGCAACATTATTTAAAGTACGAGTCAGAACTGCCTTTAATCCTTCTAGATGGGTTCCCCCGTCAATGGTGCGGATATTATTAGCAAAACCGAGAATATTGTCGCTATAGGCATCTATACACCACTGAAACGCCACTTCGATATTAATTCCGTTCTTTTCCCCCGATACATAGATAATATCTTTGTGCAGGGTTTCTTTTTCCCGACACATATAGGCGACGTATTCTTTAATACCCCCCTCATAACAATAGGTTTCGATGTGGGGTTCTTCGGGACGGTAATCGCTAAAGGTGATTTTAACACCCGCATTTAAGTAGGCTAGTTCTCGTAAACGTCCGGAGAGGGTACTGTAATCAAATTCGATGCCTTGGCTAAAAATTTCGGTGTCTGGCAGGAAATTAACCCTAGTTCCCGTTTTTTCCTCTTGACTAGGACTACTGACCAATTCTGTGACGGGGATACCTCTTTCGTAGCGTTGGGTATGTACTTTATGATCGCGCCAGACGGTGACATCGACCCATGCAGAAAGGGCATTAACGACGGAAATCCCGACTCCGTGTAACCCTCCCGACACTTTATAACCACCACTGCCAAATTTACCGCCGGCATGAAGTATAGTGAGAACGGTTTCTAGGGCAGATTTACCCGTGGTGGGGTGGACATCGGTGGGAATACCCCGGCCATCGTCAGTGACGCTGACGGAACCATCGGCCTTGATATCCACTTCGATATGAGTACAGTAACCCGCTAAGGCCTCATCGATCGAGTTGTCCACCACTTCATAGACTAAATGATGTAGTCCCCGCGGCCCGGTCGTACCGATATACATCCCCGGCCGCTTCCTGACTGGTTCTAACCCTTCGAGAACTTGTATCTGTTCCGCGCCGTAGTTACTTGTCATAAAATTTCCCTGAAAAGGCTGTGATCCCTGATTGAACCTAAATGAATAGCAAAATCTTCAAAAATTTTAGCACATAAGGGTTAAAGACTGCTTAAATGCCTTTAGGGAGAATTTTTTATTGGGGTGTGGGGTTGGGGTGTGGGGTGTGGGGTGTGGGGAGATGGGGAGACCACTTCGTGCGCGTTGCGGGGGGAGAATAAATAAAAGCCATCTCCTAAGTAGGTAGGCGTTAAAAATTATCAGACACCACCCTTATCAAGGGGGGACTAAGGGTAGGGTTGATTCATGAATCATCCCTACTATGAATCAACCCTAGGACTAAGGGGGGATCGAACCTAAAATCT
>NZ_JASJFB010000260.1:0-1220 GCF_030065455.1 Microcystis sp. M53602_WE12
ACTCGCGTTAATTCTTCTTGATTTTGGATGGGGAGCTACAGGGCAAAAGCGTTTTGTATTCTGTATTCCTTGCTACATTCTGAATTTGGAATTGCTGGCGCATCTTAACAATCCTTGACAAAATGAACTTTATGTGAGTTGCTTACCCAGAGGTACATTCAGGCATATTTGAGGAGAATTTGCCATCTCAATTGTTAAGCAAAAATCGACCCAATGTTAAGATTTCGTAACTATTCTGATTGACTGGTATCACTTGAAATGCCCACACAGCAAGCAGATCACAAAAGGGGCTAATTGTCAATAGCGTTTGAGATGCGCTCACCCTGGTATTAAATGTAAAATACTTGGATAAAACGTCAAGGTAGTTATGCAGACAAAGAACTCGTATTTTTTAGATTTAACTCCTCTAAGAGAATTGATGCTTTCCAGAACCTTCTGGTTCAGTCTCAGCATCGTATTCTCTATTTTGTACAGTATCTTATTCTTACAAATCGCTTTCGGTAGCGAGTACAGTATTCAGGATGACGCACGCCGTATTATCGTTTGGATGATGCGCTTCTCTGATTCAGAGCTTTTTCCCGATGATTTCCTGATGAACTATTATCAATGGTTGACTCCTTCGGGTCTCGCGAGTCTTTATAAATTGATGTCAATGGTGGGGATAAACGCCATAGTTTTTAATAAGCTCGTACCGATCGCCCTAGGTTTAATATCTACCATTTATTGCTATCGAGTCTCCCTACAAATTCTGCCCGTACCTTTGGCTGGATTTATCTCTACACTATTTCTCAATCAAAATCTGTGGTTAAAAGATGATTTAGGTTCCGGTACCCCAAGAGGCTTTTTATACCCTCTTTTTCTGGCCTTTATCTATTACTTACTTCGCTCTTCCACGATTCCTTGTTTACTCTCTTTAATTTTACTGGCTTTCTTTTACCCTCCTTCGGTTCTGGTTGCTTCTGGAGTCTTAGTTCTCCGTCTCTTCTCCTGGAATAACCAAAGATTGCGTTTGACTACAGACCGAAAAGAGATTGTTTTTTGTATAGTCAGCTTGCTGGTTGTATTTTTAATCTTACTGACATAAGTACCTAGGCAAAATTAATTACATACTCGCCTCCAAAATTGTCCAGCACTTTTTTAACGTAAGCGAGGAGGCTCTTTCGGTCTTTATAGGCGCTAAATTCAATCCATTCATATTTTAAAAATCTCCATAATATTTC
>NZ_JASJFB010000348.1:0-2967 GCF_030065455.1 Microcystis sp. M53602_WE12
ATGGCTTTTAAATGTTGATCTAGTTGTTCTTTTTGGTCTGTATTCATGATTCTACCGTTTAATTGTTTCTCTTTATTTTGCCTTAGCTAACGTTTTTAGTCTCTAAGCATTTATACTTATGGCAAAATTGGGATGCTCCCATTGGATGCAATTATTACCCGTAATCCTCAAGATTTCCCCATTGTCACACCACGAATTATCACTCCTGAACAATTAATTGCCGAATTAACCAACTCTCATTAGCAAATTTAGTGGTTTTAATAATGTATCGGGAGCATAAAAAATGTCTAAACTTAAAGAGTTCATCTATTACCAAAATTCTATGACTCGCTGGTTTAATATTGCAGGTCCCTGTTCAGACGATATCCACTATATGCTCTCTCCCACAGTCAGATTACCAGATTTAGAGGAGCTAATTCAACAACGTAGTTATTTTGTTCTTCACGCACCACGACAAACGGGGAAAACCACCGCTATGTTATCCCTAGCAAAACAATTGACTGATACTGGAAATTATGCCGCAGTCATGGTATCCGTAGAAGTAGGAAGTGCATTTAATCATGATCCTACTGCCGCAGAATTAGCAATTTTAGGGGCATGGTATAATACAATTGAGGATAGTTTACCTGAAGAATTACAACCAGCTGCTAAACAATGGCAACAGGAAGAACCAGGAAGCAGAATTAAGGCTTTTTTAAGAAGTTGGGCAAAAGCTATCAATCGTCCCATAGTATTATTTATAGATGAAATTGACTCTTTACAAGACCAAACATTAATATCAGTTTTACGACAGTTAAGAGATGGTTTTCCTAAACGTCCAGAAAATTTTCCCTCATCAGTAGGATTAATTGGTTTACGAGATGTGAGAGATTATAAAGTAGCATCGGGAGGTAGTGATAGATTAAATACATCTAGTCCTTTTAATATAAAAGTTGCTTCTCTGACTATGAGAAATTTTAATCTTGCAGAAGTAGGAGAATTATATCAACAACATACAGCAGCAACAGGACAAATTTTCACACCAGAAGCTATCGAAACAGCGTTTGATTTAACTCAAGGACAACCTTGGTTAGTCAATGCTTTAGCTAAAGAAATTGTAGAAAAAATGGTAAAAGATAGAAACATTGCTATTACCAAAGAACACATTTTAACAGCCAAAAAAATATTAATTGCTCGTCAAGATACTCATTTAGATAGTTTAGCGGAAAAACTCAGGGAAAAACGAGTGAAAAATATTATTGAACCAATTTTAGCAGGGCAAACATTACCTGATACTTTAGCAGATGATAGGCAATATTTAATAGATTTAGGATTATTAAGACGTGATCCAAGGGGAGGATTAGTTATTTCTAACCCCATATATCGTGAAGTTATTCCCCGCGTTTTAGTCCAAGGAACTCAGGACAGTTTACCTTTAATTAGTCCTAGTTGGTTGACAGCAAAAGGTGAATTAAATATAGATGCTTTATTAACAGCATTTCTCAAGTTTTGGCGACAACAGGTCGAACCATTATTAAGTAGTGCTGCTTACCATGAAATTGCCCCCCATATTGTATTAATGGCTTTTTTACATCGTGTGGTTAATGGTGGGGGAGTTTTAGAAAGGGAATATGCAATTGGTAGCGATAGAATGGATTTATGTCTGCGTTATAAAGATGTAATTTTAGGGATTGAATTGAAAGTATGGCGGGATAAAAAGCGCGATCCTCAAGCTGATGGAATTGAACAATTAGAATCTTATTTAGGATGTTTGGGTTTAGATTTTGGTTGGTTATTTATCTTTGATAGGCGGAAAAATGCTTTACCTATGGAAGAAAGGTTATCAACTGAGGTGTTGGTGACGGAAAATCAATATAGAATTACTGTGATTCGGGCGTAAATGTTGATCTATTCCAACACCTTAACCCCAAAATCATCTACAATCAAAATTTCCAGTGAATCATAAAATCCTATGACTCGCTGGTTTAATAGCGAAGAACTCCGTAGGAATCGTCTTTTTTTGTCAATGTGAGGAAATGCGATAGCGCAAGCGCTGACTTGTCAGTTCGCTTCGCACCATCGCTATTTTATTCAAGATAATGGAATTTTAATGGTAAATAACCGTCGTTTTTACATTAATATCAACATTCAGTTTTTTCCGCAAAACATTGAAAATAGCAGTCAAATTATCCATCGTTGGATTACCCTTGGCTGATAACATCCGATGTAAACTTTTACTAGGTTTAGAAGTTTCAATTGCTAACTGTTCAAAACCTACTGTTGCATTGACAATATCTCTCAAAATCAGTCTTGCTGTTTCTGGTTCACCATTCAGGAAAAGAGAAATAGCTTCATCAAGTAAAGCTATCGCAAACTCAGAATCTCTTTGCACTCGTGCATTAACGGTTTCTTTAAAGTCTCTAGTTAGTGCCATAATAACTACCTTTTCTCTCTACTATCATTGTCAAATTTTTGCTCTTTGCTAATTTCTTTTTTTCGTCTTTTGTACTCTTGGTATAATTCTCTAGCACGATTAATATCAGATTGCTGATTTTTCTTTGTTCCCCCACCAAATAAAACTATAAGCTGTTTACCATCTTGAGCTAGATAAATTCGGTATCCTGGACCCCAATCAATCTTATATTCCCCAATTCCATCAAACCATTTAACATTTGATGTATTGCCTAATTCCAAACGAGACTTAGCAACTGTTACCTTCGCAGCTGCTTGGGTATCCAAGCTATTAAACCATTCTTGGTAAGGACTTGAACCATCTTCTTGAAGATATTCTTGAACTTTGATAATAGACATACTGCTATAGTAACTTATGTGTTACTCTAGGTCAAACAGTAGAACTCTTGCAAATTAATTATATGTTATAATGATGGGTTAACTAATTTTCCCCAAAAAATTAGTTAATCAGTACATTTGTCCTGAATGAAAACTTGAAGTTTAACTTTTAACTCAAAACTCTTTAGAGCTGCTTTA
>NZ_JASJFB010000589.1:0-1282 GCF_030065455.1 Microcystis sp. M53602_WE12
CGAATTAACTGAATCTTGCTAACAGTTATCTGTCCCAATCGTTTCCAATTGGCATCGCTTACAGATAGCTGTTTTTCGGTATCTCCACTAACATAACCAATTCCTTTCGGAGAAGAAACTAAATCTCCTTTACGGAACCCATGTCCTGTGGTAGAGCCACCATATTTACGTCGTTTACCACCTGTAGAAAAAACCATCAGGTGAAGTTGACGACGACTAATAGGAGGACGTTTGATGACAGCAAAGGGAGCGTTCGTTACTTTAACATAACCCTTCCAATCATATCCATGACCATTAGAATTGTGAAATGGCCAATAATCTAAAAACTGAAAACAGGCAAGAGCAATGCCATCGTTAGCATGACTTTCTGGTGATTGTTCTGCTTTATTTTTGGACTTTTCTAGTCCCAAATATTTTCTGAGATTAGAGGTTTGCCAACCAAAGCGAGTATGGACTGTTGCCAATTGAGACAGTTGCTCAATTGCCCATTTCTGTCCGACCATAACCGACGAGAAACCTTTTCCAGACTTAGCTCCTTTTCTACCAGAAGTTAGATCAATATCGGCTTTGATGTACTCAAAGTAAATATCGGTAATTGGATAGATTTTGGTTAGTTCGGAAACGACTCGAAGTTCAAGTTGACGATTAGCTCTGATTGAGGGAGCTAATTTTCCTGTTCTTCTATTTGAGAATCGTTTTTGTCGATGCGCTCTTAGATTAAAAGAAAGTTGGCGGTTAATCCGTCTTCCTCTACGTCCTCTTCGCATTAAGCAGCGATTGTCCAGTCGTTCTCTTACTCGTTTAAAAGGAAGTTCTAAGTGAGCCTTCCAAAGAGTAAAAAGGGAGGATTGAACACCAATTCCAGAGAATAATTTACCCGGGTCAATACCAATAGCAATCGGTTGGGTTTTGTTATCGGAAGGTTCATCGGTTAGCTGGACATAGAAAATACCTAAGTCGTTGAATTTACCGATAGCTTTTCCTTCTTTAATCCACCGTCTGGCACGACTGGGTTTGGTGGGCATCAACGGTTTTCCGTCTTTTGAGATAACAGGAACTCTTGCCATGGAGATAATCCTTAAGAGTGAAGTTAAAGTCCCTTACCGCAACACAATCAAGATGTCTTGTCTAACAACGCTTTACCAATAAAGCTGAGAGGGAATCCGAACTAGGGAAGTATTCGGAGGTCTGTGCCAGATTGTGTCTCGATGCGGTAGTCTCTACTTGCGTCGCCTAAATTGGTTTAGGCAAGCCCCGTCCCTTTTAGGGCGGGGTTAGTGAC
>NZ_JASJFB010000250.1:0-11049 GCF_030065455.1 Microcystis sp. M53602_WE12
ATCAATTCTCGATCGATAGTGATACTGCCGACATAATCGACGTTAGCCTCGCTGACGCGCACTCGATGGAGTTTGGCGTGCATTAATCGAATTGTTCCCATGTATTTTGTCCTATTTCCCCCAATTACTTCAATTATTATGCTCTCCCAGTGGGAATGTTTACTAAAAAATCTCGGTCAATGGCAAGGTTCTTTTACCCGTCTGTCTCCCCAAGGCGACTTGATCGAAGATACCCCGACTTTGGTATCTTTGCAAGGCATTAATAATAATCGATCAATTCGTCAATTGGTCCGCCGTCTCTACAGCGATCGAGCGCCGGAAGATTTAATTTTAGAGTATAGTTCTCTCCATCAGGGTATTCTATTTAGCCAGACGGGAGCTTTTTGCCAAGGTTCTCTATATTTTAGTAGTTTTTCCTCACAATTCGGGGCAGAATTTGGGTTAATCTCTGGAGAAAGACGATTAAGAATCGTACAGTTATTTAATGAGCACTGTGAGTTCGATCGCTTGACTTTAATTCGGGAAAAGTTGGCCGATTCTAGCTCCCCAGAAAGACCGATGTTAACGGTGGACCAATTACTGGGTCAATGGCGAGGACAGGCGGTGACAACGGGACGCGATTTTTATAATTCTCCTGCCTATTCTACCCATGTATCGATCGAGCGTCAGGGGGATAATTATCTCTCGCAAACTTTGACTTTTGGTGATAATCAAATCACTTCTAGCGCTCGTATTGAGGGACAAAGATTGTTGTTTGAAAATGGTCCGCTACCGATTCAAATACTGCTGCTGCCCGATGGAGCCTCCTGTAATACACCTCTGAAAATTACTGCTGGTCATCCTTTTGTTTTAGAGGTGGGTTGGTTACTTTCTCCTACTCAAAGACAGCGCTTAATTCGTTCTTATAACGAGAAGGGAGAATGGACAGGTATTACTCTGGTGACGGAGGAAAAAGAAAACTATTAGCCGTCAGGACCTGGCTAGATTGATAATAAAAAGGAAATTGACTAATTACACTGAAAAATATCGGGTTTCTCCTAAAGATTAATTATAAGTAAGTAGTTATAATTAAATTGAAGATAGATTTTGCCTCAGATCCCCCCTGCCCCCCTTGATAAGGGGGGTGCCGATAGGCGGGGGGATCCCCCCTTAATCCCCCCTTAATAAGGGGGGCATCTGATAATTTTTAACGACTACCTACTTAACTGGATTTGGCATCGTCTCCTTGCTCGGAGACTTGCCAAAACAACAACTTTGTACTTCACCAATAAGATAACTGCTCTCAGAAGCTAAATGCTAAGGGTTAATTTACATAAGCAAAATTTATCAAAATCCCAATATACTTGAGAAGATTTAAATTTACATTCCTTCATCTTTACTTTTCTTAAAAAATAATTGAGAAAAATTCCTATTTGTCAACGAGATTGCAATAGTTACAGCCCGCTGCTAAAATCTAAGAATTGGGTTACTCTGTGCATTTTTAGTCCTTGTGCCTTGAAACCCTTACCACGTCTAGGATTACTAATTAGTCCCCGGTAAAAACTTGCCAATTGCTCCTTTGACGAAAAAGATCTTTTGCCAAAAATATGTGTACTTATGTTAAAACGAAAAAGTTTTTTTGACAAAATGTACCAGATATGCTGCGAGAAAAGTCTCCAGATTAGCTACTGGGGGTGGGAAACTGTTAACTATCTAGGGTTTGCGGCAAAAAGTTTGTTGGTGGGGGCGGGGTGTCGGGTGTGGAAGGAACCACAGAGACACAGAGGACACAAAGATTGATCACTCCTATATAGGGCTTGCTGAAAAAGTTTTTCTTGGGGGCAGGGTGTGGGGTGTAGGGTGTGGGGTGTAGGGTTTTACCCATTTTCAGGTGGTCAATTACCTAATTTTCAGGGAAAAAGTCCAGGAATTTTCCCCGCGCTCACTCCAATCCCTGGCACTTTTGGATTTCAGAAAAGCCTAAAAATCTGATCCAACAAGGTTTTTAGATTTATTCAGCCAGTCCTACCTTTTATTTGTCAGATTGATTGGATATGTCTAGGTTTTGCACGATCAATCAAGGGACCAGTATCTTTAACCAAAAAGTAAATTATGGAGGATTTCTAAACGCCGGTCATCTTCACGAACAATAGCACCATAATAATTTTTTTTATTCTCTAGCCAGAGTAATTCAAACTCGATCGCCTTTGGCAAAGCTAAACTGAAATTATCCAAAGCTTGGGGACAATCAAAGATAACTTTGCGCGTCTCGAAGCGGTCAAAATGTCCTTGGCAGAACATTTTGAAAAACGGTAAAGAATGCAGTGACACCCCACCCCCAATGGCAACAGTCAAACCGGCAGCCTTAGCTTTTTTTGCCAAAGGTAAAGCCAGAGCCAAAACTTGCTCGCTATTCACATCCTGACGGGTTAATCCCAAAGAACAGGCTAAATCCATCCGTCCGATGACGATACCATGGAGAGATTTTATCTCTGGAATCGCCAACATTTCCTGAAAATTCTCACAGGCAGTAATCGTTTCGATATTAACTAATAGCTCCACATCTTCCACCCCTTGATCAGCTAAAACCCTCCTAGCTGCCCGCAGATATTTTTGTAAAGCATAGGCTGTTTCTACCATGGGAGCAATCAAGCGATCGACTCCTAAATTAACCCCATCAAAGATATCTCTGATCGCTTCGCAACCGGCGATTTTCAGATTAAAATCTACCCCCGCTTTCAGACTAATTTCTTTCAACCGCATCGCTTCCGTCAATCGGGTTCCTTCCGTCTCGAATTCCGCTTTTACCCCTAAAACATGGTGATCTTCCCTGAGTTCTCTTAACAGTTGCACCATTTTTTTTTCTAAGCAATTCATGTTTTTAATCGTTCAAAATTGGTAACTGCTAGAGGAGCCTTGTTGATTATAGCCCATCTGCGAAAAGCCGATAGCTGAGGACTAAGTAGGTAGGTGTTAAAAATTGTCAGATGCCGTCTTATTCAGGAGGGATTAAGGGGGTGCCAATCCCCCCTTATCAAGGGGGGCAGGGGGGATCGAACCCAAAATCTATCTTCAATTTAATTAAAACCAGCTACTTAGGAGACCATAAAAATACCCTAAACAAGGGGACAAGAGCGACAAAATACCGGCATAATGAACAAGGCCGTCTGATTTTTTTCTGGCCACATCCTTTCTATACTACATTCGTAATATAAGTAATTCTCTAGTTAGACTATGCGAACTCACTACTGTGGCGACCTTAGCGCGATCGAAATTGAAAAAAGTGTCACCCTCTTCGGTTGGGTCGATCGTCGTCGCGATCACGGTGGCGTTATTTTTATTGATCTACGGGATCGCAGTGGTATTGTCCAGATCGTCAGTGATCCCCAACGAACTCCCGCTTCCTACCCCATCGCTGAAACCGTCAGAAACGAGTATGTTATCAAGGTGACGGGAACAGTCAGTCAACGGCCCCCCGAATCCCTTAACCCGCGCATTGCCACCGGAGAAATCGAAATTTACGCCACTAGCATCGAGATTCTCAACGGGGTTACTAAACAATTGCCTTTTGTCGTCTCCAGTTCCGAAAGTGAATCGGTCCGGGAAGATGTGCGCTTGCGATACCGCTATCTAGACCTACGCCGGGAGCGTATGAGTCAGAATTTACAACTACGTCACCAAGTTGTCAAAGAAATGCGCCGTTTTCTCGAAGATGAACAGCATTTTATCGAAGTGGAAACACCAATTTTAACTCGATCGACTCCCGAAGGGGCGCGGGATTATCTGGTTCCTTCCCGTGTCAACCCTGGCCAATGGTACGCTTTACCCCAATCACCGCAACTATTTAAGCAATTATTAATGGTGTCGGGAATGGATCGCTACTATCAAATCGCCCGCTGTTTCCGCGATGAAGATCTGCGCGCTGATCGTCAACCGGAATTTACTCAGTTGGATATGGAGATGAGTTTTCTCTCTTTACCTGAGATTTTAGCCCTGAATGAGGCTTTAATCGCTCATATCTTCAAAAAAGTCAAAAATATCGATATAAGCCTGCCCCTGCCCCGTTTAACCTATGCTGAGGCTATGGATCGCTATGGGGTCGATCGCCCTGATACCCGTTTTGGCTTGGAATTGGTCAATGTGGCGGAGATTTTTGCCGATTCGGGATTTAAGGTGTTTTCAGGTGCGATCGCTAGTGGTGGGACGGTGAAAGTTTTACCGATTCCCAACGGTAACGAGGCGATTTCTAACGTCAGAATCAAACCGGGTGGGGATTTATTCAAAGAAGCCACCGATGCGGGGGCGAAGGGAATCGCCTACATCCGCGTGCGCGAGGACTACGATTTTGATACCATCGGTGCGATTAAAGATAACCTGACAGAGGCACAAAAACAGGCTTTAATCGAGAAGACTGGCGCAAAACCGGGGCATCTGCTGTTATTTGGGGCAGGAGATACCGATACAGTCAATAAATCCCTATCCCGCCTACGCTTAGTTTTAGGGGAACAATTGGGATTAATTGATCCCGAGAAAATCAACCTCCTCTGGGTGACGGATTTCCCGATGTTTGAATACAACGCCGAGGAAAAACGCCTAGAAGCATTGCATCACCCCTTTACTGCCCCTAATCCCGAAGATTTAGAGGATCTAGCCCAGGCTCGCGCCCTAGCCTACGATATGATTTTTAATGGTATTGAAATCGGTGGCGGCAGTTTGCGGATCTATCAACGGGAAGTACAGGAAAAAGTCTTCGCTACCATCGGTCTATCCCCAGAGGAAGCCTATAATAAATTCGGCTTTTTGTTAGAAGCTTTTGAATACGGAACCCCTCCCCACGGTGGCATCGCCTACGGTTTAGATCGCTTGGTGATGTTGTTAGCAGGAGAAGAATCGATTCGCGATGTGATTGCTTTCCCGAAAACCCAGCAAGCTAGTTGTTTACTCACTTCTGCACCTTCGGCAGTGGCAGCGAAGCAATTAAAAGAATTATCTGTTGCTTCTACCTACAAACCGCCATCCTAAGATTAGGGTGGGCAATGCCCACCTAATTTTTGCAAGTCTGTTGACACCATGCTCTTAAATTCTTTTCTGCTACAAAGTCCTCCCAGCACTGCACACCACCCGAAAACCGTTGTTGAAGAGGAAGTGCCAATCGTAGTTGACGCGGTAAGCGGAACCGCAGGAATTCGGGTTGTTTAACCAAGAACCGCCCCGCAATGGAGAACGATTATCATCACCATTTTTTATCCAGACACTGCCATCCCTCGGCGCATCCTTATAGTTATCGTGCCAGGTATCGGCGCACCATTCCCAGACATTGCCGTGCATATCGTACAGTCCAAAAGCGTTGGGGGGAAATTTACCAACAGGGGTGGTTTCTTGACGATAAACACCTTTGGGTCCCTGAGCATAAATAGAATTGCCGTCGTAGTTGGCTAAATCGGGGGTGATGGTTTCCCCGAAATAGAAGGGAGTGGTGGTTCCTGCACGACAGGCATATTCCCACTGCGCTTCCGAGGGGAGGCGATAGTCTCGTCCCGTCGCTTTCGAGAGTCGCATACAGAATTCCACTGCAGCGTACCAAGAGACTGGTTCAACGGGGCGATTATTGCCAGAGAACTTAGAAGGATTTAAGTCAAGGTCACATTCAATTTTCGGCAGGGAGGCCACTGCTTTCCACTGGGCCTGAGTGATGGGATATTTGCCCATAAAGAAGGCAGGAACGGTCACTAGATGTTGGGGACGTTCGTTATCATTTCCTTGTCCATCGGGTGAACCCATCTTGAATTGTCCTGCTGGAATAGCGACCATTTCCAGGGTGACATCATTGCCCAAGTTTTCTGTAAAATACTGCGCTGGTTTCTTTTCCCGTTTGACTTCCTTGCCTCGACTATCGACGGTGACAGCTTGAAAATCAAAAAATTGAGCATTACTAGGTAATTGGCGACGGAGTTGGTTAAGTTGAGAATGATTGGGATAACGTTCCAACGCAGCATTAAGGTTCGATAAAGCTTCTTGCAATTGACCTGAATTCAGCAATTTAATGCTACGTTGGTAAAAAGATTCAGCACTCAATTGTTCTGACAATAAACCTTTAACTTGAGTAGCAAGCTGACGACTTTCTAGTTCTGCCAAACAGTGATGTAATTTATTAAAATACACTTCATCTGCTACGGTAACAACAGATTTCATCGCTTTAATCGCTTGCTCTAAATTATTAGGAGGATTTATCCCCCGCAATCGCAACCAAGACTTAACGGAATAATCTAGCTGTTCTCTTGCCCAATTTTTATCAGGCAAAGCAGTTAAACTATCAGCTAAATCTAATGCTAATTCAGGCATCCAAGCGGGGCGTTCATTTTCTAAAGCCTCATAAACCTGACGATAGCCAGAAACGATAGTCTTTAATAACTTAGGATCATCAATACCTCGCATTAAATCGGGTATAAGCTTAGGCAAAATGGGCGGGACATTGTGATGAATTAGGTAGTGAATATCGGCAATCCAACCGCCTACCAGTGATTGACATTTGACTAAAAACTGACAGAGATATTCAAAATCCTTAGCCGTAACTTTATACGGTTGAGTCGCTAAATCACTGCTATCGATTCCCGCACTCTTGAGAGCTTCTTCGTCTTGTAAAATTTTCAAATTAAAGGCATTATCACTCCCATATTGCCGATCAATTTCCTCCGAAGATTTATTTAATTGTTTTGCCAGTTGCTCTCTTTTTTCTCGCCATTGTCTTGCTCTAATTTTAACAGATTCATAGACAACTTCTCGATAGGGAAGATTAGAAATAATCGATTGATAAAAATATTTTTGCTGTCCTTCTCCCCAATAGCCCACATTAAGATGAAGATAATCCCCATCAATTTGTGACTCTAAAATTAACATGGGTTCAGATTTTAATAAGGCAAAAAGACCTATAATAGCCGCACCACCATGATAGCGTTTACTATCCCATCCACCATCAATTAGTTCGATCGGTCTTTCGGTACTTTGAAAAGAATAATGTTGATTAAAAAATTCCCGTAATCCTTGCGCTAAACCAGTTTCAATATTAGGAAAACTTTTGTTGTTGCCACCAAATTGATCAAAATCGATAACAGGAGGTGCGGGAATTATTCTCAGAGAAATTAAATTCTCATCATGATTAGCATTCAAAATTTGATCGGGAACAATTCTCAAAGGCCAGTTTTGAAATAATTTCTGATCTTGAACAACTTGACGGGCAGTATTTCGTTGTTCTAGGGCTACTTTTAACTGAGTTTGACGGTTATCTTCAGCAAGTTCTTTCTGCAATTGCTTCTGTTTTTCAAATTGCTCTCGCTGAAATTCCTGATTATTTAATTGTTGCCATTTTTGAAATTCCTGTCGCTTATCTTCCAGTTTTTCCGTTGCTTGTCTCGCCAATTGACTATTAATTAAATTGATAACCCCATTAACAACATAAAATCCCATTATTTCAGCAGTCATAAGATTTCCTCTTCCAGATCAACTTTGCTCAAGTAGTTTTAAACGGCCAAGCTTCTGCCGGTTTATCGGTAATTAAAACCTCCCGGGTCAACTGCTCATTTGCTTGTTCAATTTGCGAACAAGACCAAAACTTTTCCTCATAGGGAAAATTAGAATCAATCCCCCGATAACCAATAACGTCACCATCGAGATTTCGGCTAACATCGGTTAAAGTAATCGCGTGCCAAGATTGAGAATCGGGATAGGAAATCGGGTCTAAATCGTGGGCATCTCCGACAAAAACCACGGGACGATTCTCATCTAAAGCATTAGCCAATTCCTGATGGTCAAAACTTGCCCAATGGGAGGGGATATCATAAGAACTCAAAATTTCTTGATAATCTTCAGGATTTAAAGCACCTCCTCGACCGGGATAGTCTATTTGCAGTTGGTCTGAGAAATTATTCGTAATGTCGGGATGAAAACACTGGACAATATTTTCCATGGTTTCGTAACCACAGGTTGGCCCCGTTTGTAAATCTGCCAACAAATGCACATTTCCTAACCCCGTAAACCCTAATTCTTGATGGGGAATATCATTAATTAAAGCTTCTGGCGATTCATAATGAAAATCCTGATGGCAGTGGGATACATCTTGCCAAGACTCATCAGGTTGATAGTTGAAAGCGGCCTCCATCGTCTCATTTTGCCAATTCCAATACTCTTGATTCGGCATTTCCTGCCAACCGCTTTCGGTTTCCGGCAGATTCACCTCGGTAAAATCTGGGGAAACTAACTCCAAAGCTTGACTATCTAAAGGGTTAAGCAAATAGTCTTCTGGCGCAAAGCCTTGGCCATAGAGGTCATTCATGGTCGCCTCCGCTCCTTGACTGGGGCTATTTTTTAACCTAGAGAATCGGCATCACTAAGTATTTATACTTCGATGATACTCCCAACCCATGAAAGTCTAGTCTGGACGTTGATAAAAGTTAACTGATGTTGACAGCCTCGAATTTTGGACGCAAGGCTTCACTGGTGTTAACTTAACGGTTGGGATTCCCTGTTTTTTTAATTGGCAACAATAAACCTCTCGCATAATTGATTTTTGAGGATTCAAAAACGTCAAAAAGGCGGATTAACTGGCAGAAAATCTCTAAATAAACCATTTAATTGATTATTACTCATTCTTAATTCTCCTGTCTCGGAGTCTCCTAACGACCGGCTCCTAACCCCACCAACAAACTTTTTCAGCAAACCCTAGTTAATTATTTTCAGCTAGTTGACTGACAACCCATGCTCTTAAATTCTTTTCTGCTTTAACTTCATCCTCTTGAGCAGTGGCTAAAAATTCCTAGAGTTTAGTTTTGGGAACTAGGGGAAAAGTGTAGGGTAAGCGCATCTTAACAATCCTTGACAATTGTTAAGCAAAAATCGACCAAATGGGTCGAGTTCGCCCCTACAAAATCGACCCGCCTAAGGGCGGGAAAGAAAAGAAAAAAGAAAAAATAGGGAATGAGGGTAAAAGGGGAAAAAGGAAAAAGGGTTAGAGAGTTCTCCCGAAAACGCAGGCTACCCGAAAACCGTAATTGTTGATGCGGTTGACGCGGCGGAAGTAGTAGTCGTAGCGAATCGCGGAACGGCAGTAAGTAGGATTGTAGCCCCAGGAACCGCCCCGCAGAGGAGAACGATTATCATTACCATTTTCTATCCAGACACTGCCATCCGTCGGCGCACCGTCATAGTTATCGTGCCAAGTATCGGCGCACCACTCCCGGACATTGCCGTGCATATCGTACAGTCCAAAGGCGTTTGGGGGAAATTGTCCCACGCGAGTTGTTTCGTTTCGATATTCTCCGTTCGGTTCATCGGCGTAGGTATTACTGGCATTGTAGTTAGCCAATTCCCCCGTAATGGTTTCCCCAAAGTAAAACGGGGTGGTGGTTCCAGCACGACAAGCGTATTCCCATTCCGCTTCACTCGGTAGTCGGTATTCCCGAACCGTTAGTTTTGATAATCTCGCACAGAACTCGATCGCATCGTACCAGTTGACTTGTTCCACGGGACGGCGATCGCTATCGGGACGGTCTTTAAAATAGGCTGGCTTGAAATCAAGGTCTTGTTTAACTTTTAAATCCGTGCGAGAGGCGATCGCTTTCCACTGGGCCTGGGTGATGGGGTATTTACCCATAAAGAAGGGTGGGACAGTTACTTCATGTTGTGGTCTTTCCCTTCTAAATCCTTCCCAATTAAATTTTTTAACCAGTCTTTCGATTTCCTCATCTTCTGTTCCCATCAGGAAAGTTCCCCCCGGAATGGCGACCATTTCTAAGGTGATGCCTTTGCCCAGATCTTCCCTGAAATATTGGGACTGTTTCGACTCTTTTCTAATTTGCTCACCCTTCGCATTTACTCCCACCACCTCAAAGTTAAATACTGATAACAGTTGTTTTGGCTCTTCCGGTTCAAGCTTGAACTGATAGCCAATTGCTCTTTCTAGTTGCTCAAATCCGTCTTCTTCCCAATAATCAAGCTGGTGAATATCTCGCAGATTCAAGCTAACTTCTGCAAGTCGCAGATCAGGAATTTCGCATTCTTCTAACCTCATGGGAATAAAAAAAATTGTCCCCGGTAGCATCTGTCCCAAGGTATCAAGTGCAATCCTCAACTCCCGTTGGATATATCCCTGCTTATTAGCCGATTTCCCTGACAGACAGGCGAGAAAAATCTGACTAGCTTTAATCGCTTTCGGAATTTCATCTCGCCAAATTTGACCCGGAATCAGGTCTTTTTTATCCAACCAAGGTTTATATCCCGCTTGCTTGAGGCGGTCATACAGTGCCAAAACTGCTGGTTTATCCTCATTAGCGTGAGCTAGGAAAATTTGGATCTCTGACTTTTTCATCGGAAATTTTGGGTCTGAAACCCCGCCGTTCTAGGTTGGCTTTACCGTCAAATATTAGCACATTTACACGATATATGCTAGAATGCGGGATATGGAAAAAGCCTATTCGTTTCGATTTTACCCCACACCAGAACAAGAGTCGCTATTGCGGCGCACATTGGGCTGTGTAAGATTAGTTTACAACAAAGCTCTCCATGTCAGAACACAAGCTTGGTATGAAAGACAAGAAAGAGTAGGATATGCTGAAACGTCTTCAATGCTAACCGAGTGGAAAAAACAAGAAGAATTAAACTTTCTCAATGAAGTTAGCTGTGTACCTTTACAACAAGGGTTAAGACACCTACAAACAGCTTTTACTAATTTCTTTGCTGGTCGTACTAAGTATCCTAACTTTAAGAAAAAACATCAGGGAGGAAGTGCCGAATTTACCAAATCAGCCTTTAAATTTAAAGACAAACAAATCTATTTAGCTAAATGCACAGAACCTTTACCTATTCGATGGTCAAGACAAATACCAGAAAGCTGTGAACCAAGCACAGTAACAGTCAGATTACATCCTTCTGGACGCTGGCATATTTCAATAAGATTTGATGACCCAACAATTAAGCCATTACCAGTAACAGATAAAGCCATTGGAATTGACTTAGGAATTAGTAGCCTCGTGATTACTAGCAATGGCGATAAAGTATCTAATCCCAAGCATTTTAACA
>NZ_JASJFB010000874.1:0-9478 GCF_030065455.1 Microcystis sp. M53602_WE12
GTTAGAATTTTTGACCCAGGAAATTCCCAGCCAATCTGACCAACCTATTGAAATCATTACCACCGGCCATAGTTTAGGCGGAGCATTATCTCCAGTAATGGCATTATGGCTGTACGAAAATCAAGCAACTTGGAACCCTACTGGTAAACAAATCACCGTCAATACCCAATTTTCTGCCGGAGCAACTCCAGGGGATCAAACCTTTTCTGATTACTACGGAAATACGGAGCCAGGTCTCAATCAAAGCAGCCGACTATGGAATAGTTTGGATATTGTTCCCCATGCTTGGAATATTGAGCAATTACAGCAGATTACTACCCTGTATCAATCTTGTAATATTCCTAAATCTTCGAGAATTGCACTATTAGTTAATAGTCAAATTCAGAAAGTGAAAAACTGCAATTATCTCGCCTTAAATCCCAGCACTTTTGCCATGAAAGGTGAATGTGGCGTTTTTCCTCAACCGCAAACAACTCCCCTGAAGCAATTTCTGCAAGAAGCCTATTTTCAGCATATCCAAGCTTATTTCAATCTTCTGGAAATTGACTGGCCGCTGACAGAAAATGTGGCTAATGCTCTCACGCTAACGGATCAAGATTTAGATGATATTGCCACTAAGTTAAGCTAATTATTCTATACTACGAACAGATTACCAAGCTTTAGGCTGAAATTGAGGATCGTTTAAAATAATTACATTGTCTCCTGACTGAGCTAAGACAAATAATCCTTGACGATAAGCATAAAGAGCAATATCGTCGGGGACAACCATTCCGGCTACCGCTCCTAATGCTTTCAGATTCTGGTAACGAGGCATTAATCTTTTGAATTTTTCTAGTCGCTCTAAATGTTCGTCAACATCGCTTTGAGTCAGTTTACTTTTCACTTCAATTAAGACGGCTTCGGTATTATTAACTACTAATAAATCTATTTCGAGTCCCCCTTCGGGGCGTTGGGCTGACACTCCTGAGTATAATTCATGAACATCAAGCCCTCTTTCTTTAAATAATCTTACCGCGGCGGGACGAATTTGCCATTCGACAAATTCTCCCAAGCGATTTCCGAGTTTTCCTAGCTGTTTATCAACTCTCTGGCTTTGCTCTTTTAAAAGTCTTTCTGTTTCTTGAAAACGGCGATCGCTTTCTTGACGTTGTTCTCGCATTAAACGTTCTGTTTCTTGAAAACGGCGATCAGTTTCTTTTTGAGCTTCGACTAATTCCCCTAATAAACGCCAGACATCATCAGCGGTTGTGGCCATCAGATTTTCCCCTTAGATTTTTATTTCAATTATTATTCTACCAAGCTTTAGTCCGACATTGTGTGCTTAGGATTTCTTGGTCTTAAAATTATTTTTTTGAGACTTTCTTCTGGCTTGTGACAACTAGGTTAAATAAAGTCAACATTCCCACTGGATAAATTTGTAGAAGAACAAAGAAGAGGATTAATTGCCTAAGAAGGGCAATGTAAAGATTGGTTAAATTTTTTACATCGGCCACTTGACAGGGGGGGGATTGTGTATTCCGTTATTATCAACTATTGGAGTTATCGCAGGCAATAGGGAAAAAAAGCTTAAGCTTTGTGGGAATTTGCCGCACCCTACTTATCCTTAACAATAGGTTTACTGCTATAAGTTTTGACCCAACAGGAACTAATTTCCTGTTCAATCGTTCTTAATAAATGAATCCTCAATTGAGTCACGTTTGTTATTGAAGATAATCGATGATTCAATTACCCAGGATTGTTCAATATCTGCTCAATATAGCAGGTGACAAGGGGAAAAAAGCTTAAGCTTTGTGGGAATTTGCCGCCTCCTAGTTGTCCTAGCTGCCTTGGCGGTTGCCAAGTAGAGAAAAGCCAGATTATTTAATTTCAACTCAATCCGTATTAGGAGAATTTTTGTCATGGCTGCGCTTGCAAATATGAATCTTATTGGCGTTCCTCATGCCGTTGAATTAATCAGCGGTATCGGCGTTGGTTTTAATTGTTTTACTGGCAAGCAGATGACGAATGCTTTGGCAGCCAATCCAACAATTCAAAACTTAGGCACTAATTCCCAAAGTTTTTTTAAGATTTGTTATTCGGCTGAAGATTTTAATAATACCGTTACCAATTCCTTAGGCGTTTCGGCGCAGATTAGCTTAAAAAAAGCCAGCAATGATTCCAGTTCTGGTTCCGATTCTAGTTCTGGTTCCGATTCTGGTTCTGGTTCTGGTTCCAGTTCCGATTCTAGTTCTACCTTTAGCGACCCTTCAGTAAGTTCAACTCTGAGCCTATCTAATGCCTTGTCTATCAATGATACTTCCGTCAGTGTTATTGTTTATGCACGGGTTGAGAACATTCATCAGGCGCTGAGTCAATGCCAGTTAAACAGTAGCATTACTGTACCGACAACGCCAAGTGAATGCTTGAACTTTTATCAACAGTATGGCGATAGTTTTGTGTCTGAATTGACGGAAGGGGCGGAGTATGTGGCAGTTTTTGTTTTTTCTTGCCAAACCAAAGAAGACCAGCGCAGTTTACAGGCGGCATTGACAGCACAGGTGACAGTGAATGTTTGTGATCATATTTCGCCAACGCTGGGCGCTAATTTGACTGCTGGCTTAACAGAAACGCTGAACAATACCACCGTGCGTTGTCAGATTTATCAATCTTTAGTTGGTAGCAGCGCTAGTTTGCCGACCTTTGCCAATAGTTCAGATGTGAGTCAATTTGTCTCTAATATAGTTTCAACTGCACAAAACTTGAACGCCAATACGCCAGTGGTGTTTGATTTTGCGGTAACTGGCTATGAAACCCTGTTTGGCAGCAGTTTAAGCGCCTCGTTTATGAATATTGCGGCTAACCGACAGATTTATCTTGATTGTATTGCTCCGACCCTGACAAGTTTAGGGTATCTTGCCAGCAAATATCAGTGGATTGCTACTGCGTATCAGGCTTATAAATATAGCGGCGATACCACGTTTAGCACCAACCAAAAGCAGTTAAATAGCGATATAAGTAACGTCAATAGCTGGATTAGCAGTATTGCGGCGAACCCAACACAAACGCCGAGCATTGCTAGTTCAATTAATCCGCCACTGAGTTTAATGAACGGCATACCGGTATTTAATTATTTAGTACCGACGCAACCGCTGTTTGGGGATACCAGTAACGAGCCGTTTCAGGATATTGATGTCGGCTCTGAGGTGAGTACCTCGAGCAGCACCAGTACCAGCACAACAGCGCTAAATGCAGGGATTAATGGCTCAATTTATGGTCATAACAGCCCAACCGCTTCGGGTACTTATTCGCAAGCCACCAGCCAAACTACGGGCATAGCGACGGCGATATCGAATATTCCGGTGCTTTATATGATTACCGTTTGGGGCAATAACAATGTCGCCCAGTTTTATGCCTCTTACAACACACTAAACTATACTCATCCATTTGCTCATGGTGCTGCTAATGTGTCTTCATGTAGTGGCGCAACCCTGTTTTTAACTGCTACTAATCAGGATGATGGTGTCGATAGCTTGAAGAATCAGGTGTATATCGACAAGATGAGCGGTCAAATCTCCAACGGCGTGATTACTCAGTTGAGTTTTACCGACAGTGCTAGTCACAGCATCACCCAACCGACAAGCACCAGTGGTAGCAGTTTTAGCTGGAGTTTGCCAGCAGCAGCGACGCTGATTGGCTTTCAGGGTTATTGCAACAGCAGTAATCTCCTCGGCTTGCAGCCAATTTGCATTATCGTACAGCCAGCAAAATGGTTAGCGCCATCGATTGAGACGCAACCGTTTGTCAATACGCTGCCAGTCAGCACCTTGGGCGTGGGCTATAATTCTTTTCTTGGCAGTGCTTTGCCGAATTCCGCACTAAACAGCAGCGCCTGTACCAGCGTTGACCAGGGGGCGCAAAGCGAAGTCATTATGAAAATTTGCGCCAGTCGCCAGTCATTATCGGAAACTTTGAGCAAAACCAGGGGATTTTCCATTGGCATACCAGGCTTTAAATTGAGTCACACCAAAACCAAAACCAAAACCATCCAAGTAACCGATACCGATGTGACGCTGGTGCTGATTACCCGTGTGGTGACATCGAGTCCGGTTTATACGCAATGCAACCTATCTCCCACGTTGGCTAATTTAACCACAGAGCAATTGTTCACTGAATATGGCGATTCATTTGTCTGCGCTACGGTTAACGGCGGATTGTATGTGGCGGTATTTGTGTTTCAATGCGATAGTAGCGCCGTACAGGAAACGGTGCAAAAAACCCTGAGTGCCAGTGCGTCGATTAAATCGGCCTCTCTCGATGCCAGTTTAAGTTCCGATGTGAGCAATGCCCAAAGTTCCAAAGGTGTTAATCTGATCTGTTACCAACAGGTTATCGGTAGCAGTAGTTTCTCTTTACCAAGTATGACTGGCAATGCCGAAACCGATGCGGAGGCTTTGGTGCAGACGGCCAGCCAGTTTTCTGCCAGCCATGTAGATACGCCTTGGCTGCTGTCATTTACCACGATGGGCTATGAAGGGCTGTTACCCGCCTCGGCTTTGAGCAGCTTCCAACCGATAGTTACCAACCGCCAGACTTATCAACTACAAGTCGCGCCTACTCTGACGCAGCTTTATGGCATTTGGTCTGAGATTGAGAACATCCTCCAGATTTATACGACTTACAATTACTACGCAGACCCTAATATTGGCTTTCCCATCAGGGGACAGCAACAAATGGTCTATAACGCGATCCAAGAATTGACCGCCTGGCTGACGGATGTTGCCGCCAATCCGCAACAGGCCGCTACCTCCCCTACTGACGGTTCCTGCGATCCCCTTGACATTATTGCCAAAGGGACTCCCAGCCTTAATTACAGCATAACCATCACCCCCTGTAACAGCAGCAGCAATCGATTATCGCCGCTGTGGGGCAACAATAATTCGGTGTCCTTTCAGGATATTTGCGCCGGACAGCCATTTTTCAACAGTAATACAGCCTTTAATGGCAATTATCCAGCGAACAGTACGCCGACACCACTTTGTTTAAAAGACTTGCCCAAGATCGCTGCTGTTCAGTTACATGGCGGCGATTATGTTGATCAGCTATCAACCATTTACAGTTATCAGGCTGGGGCCCAAACCTTTAGCCATGGCGGAAGTGGTGGCGGACCTTGTTTTAATCTGAATCTAGCCGTTGATGAATTTATCAGCAGCGTTAGTGGGACTTGCGGCGATTATATCAATCAACTCACATTCCAAACCACAAGCTCCCAAGACTATACGTTCCCGCTATCACCCTCCAGCACTGGTAACACAATTAGCTGGACTGCGGCAGATAATCAAATTTTGCTAGGTTTTCAAGGTTCCTCCGGCGATTATCTCAATCAGTTGCAATTGATTGTCCTGAGTCTCAGTCCAGCCAAATGGGCAGCCCCCCTACTGGATGACCTCTCCTCCCCCTTGCCTTGTCTTCCCATCACAACCGTGGGAATTGGCTTTAACAGCTTTAGCAACAGCGCTATGCCCAATGGTGCCTTGGATTTATCATCCCTGACTATCGGCGATCAAAACGCTACTGGCAAGCAGTGGTATCAAGTCTGTTCCTCTGGTGAAAGTTTGTCAAAGACGCTGAAATATGCGATCGGCGGCGGTGCTGACGATGATTCCTTCCATCGTAAAGTTACGCGCACGGCGAAGGTGAGCAATCTATCCGTAACGGTGGTGATCTATGCCTCCCATGAAAAAACCAGCCCGATCATTAATGGCACACCGCAATTAAGCAGCAGCGCACAAAGCTTGTTTAGCAGTTCACCGACGCAGTTTTATAGTGCCTATGGCGATAGCTATGTCTCTTCGGCAGTGTTGGGTATGGAATATATTGCCCTGTTTGTTTTTGAGTGCAGCACTGTTTCGGAACAGCAATCAGTCCTCAACAGTTTAAGCGCTCAGGGAGTGGTGCCAAGTGATCCGCCCATCACTTTAAGCGCTAATCTTGCCAAAAATATTACTCAGGCGGTGTCTTCACTAACCCTTGATTTCTACGCTTACCAGGTGATACGCGGCAGTGATACGCCCCTGCCCAATCCATTTAACAGCACCGGCAGTTCCAGCAGTTCCAGCAGTTCCAGCCAAGGCGCAGCACCGTTAATGAAGGCCTTGAATCCTGAAATCAGTAAGTTATCCCTTCCCTACGCCACCAGCAGCACCTCGACCAGCGATCCTGCTAACAGCGTCACTGTAACCAATGTAATCCAAAGTCTCCTGGCATTTGCCAATGGCTTGAGTGCCAATAACGTTACTGGTTCAGGCATCGCCCTCAGTTATACCACCGCTGGTTATGAGAATCTGGTTAGTGAAACCAGTAACTGGCAATTTCTCGCCAGTAATCGCCCAGTCGCTGATGCCATTAACAGCTATCTGGGTACTCTGGCCACCATCAATAACCAGATGCAGATTGTTGACGATTTGTATCAACGTTATAACTACACTGGCGATGCCACTTTTGCCGCAAACTGTGGGCAGTTGAAAAGTGATTATCAGGCGTTGCGATCGCAACAGATTAGTTTGTTTCAAAATCCGTTTACTGCCTCCTCCTACCCAACACAACCTCAAAGTATTACTAATGGTGTACCTACGGCTAACTGGTCAATCGTTACCGGACCAATCTGGGGTAATGATGCAAGCGCCGATTTCTGGGATATTAACAGTTCAATCGCGATCGGCTGCGAAACCATCAATGGCGGTACTGTAACCACAGCAACGAGCAGCAACAACAGCAGTAACCCGACACCACTCCGGTTGGGCCAACTACCGCTGTTGATTTCTGTTTCGATTTGGGGTGGTGATTATGTCAACCAAATTGGCACAACTTACCAATCCCTCAACGGGACCCAACAGTTTGCCCACGGACAAGGCACGGTGAATGCCTGGCCAGCACTCAACTTGAGCAAAGGAGAATTTATTACCGAAATCACTGTCATCTATGGTGATTATGTGAACGCAGTTCAATTCAGCACCAACTATGGCCAAACCTCCTTGCTTGCACCTGCCAGTTGTGATTCAGCTTCCGTTGCCACTTGGAGTGTTCCTGGGAACTGCACTCTCATCGGCTTTCAAGGCAGCAGCGGCGATTATCTGAATCAATTGCAACCGGTGTGTCTGAGTTTTTCGCCTGCTACTTGGTCGTCCGTATCTGTATCTGTCGACGAGATTCTTTTTCCATACACTCAATGTATCGCGGCAATGACTTTTCGTTCTGTTGAGGGTGTAACAAATGAATTGGATAACTATAATTTTTTCGTCTCTGCTTACCAAAGTGGCATCTCAGTTGGTCAATTTTCACCGAATCCAACCCCGCCAGATTATGTTTTACAAGTGGTGAGTAATCTTGATAATAATGGTAGCGGTACCACGGCTCTTGAGTTTCTGTTTGATCAGGGCAACCCTGGGTTTACCCCACCCTACTATTTCGTTTCCGGATCTTACGCTGGCAATATTTGGCTCAACAGCATTACTCCCGCTACTACTGGGCAATTTACAAGCAGTAATGTTACGACTCAGATCTCTGAACAAAGTGAACCCGATGCAGCAATTGCCGGACTTTTTTATTATGCCGTCACAAGCTATCTCTATGTAGCAGCGTCTAATGGCAACCTCTACTGGTATTCAGTCGGTTGGGCTAACGGCGTACCGAGCTTGTCTTATGTGGGTTCAAACAAATCTTATACGGCGGAAGCTCCAGTATCTCTGACCTTTTTCCCTGCGAACACGCTAACTAATTACGATTGTGTGCTACTCGGCGGCATATCAGAGGCCACGGGGGTTATCTTCAATGCTAAGAACCCATCTTCAACTCCTACCCTTTACGGGTATTTAGAGCAATATTGCAAGCCGATGGTGTATTCATCTGCTGTTTGTCAAGGAGCAAATGGTCTTTATTTTGCCACACTTTCGGGTAATTTACACTATCAGCCCTATAGTGGTTTCAATGCTTCGTTAGCTCCTATTTGGACAGTACCCAGTGGACAGGTCATTTTATCTTTAGCCTATTCACCAAACACCAATAATGTAGCTCCGGGAAATTATCCAGATGGAGCAATCTTTATTGCCACGGCTCCGTCCAACCCCTCTAATTCCTCTATGGGCAGTATCTGGGTTGTTGATGTCAGTAATAATACGGTGGGCAATGCCGCCCAACAGGATGCAACTATCTCAGGGTCCCCTTGGGCGATCATTGCTGATGCCAATCTGAATTATATGTGTGCAACTGGTTCAGGTGGTGTTTTCCTGAGTACCTTGGCAACTGATAATCCACAATCAAAGATGTTAGTCCCCAATGTAGGGTCTCCTATTGCATCGGATTCCTCTTCCTCGCTCACTGTTGTTACCGGTGCCGCCTTGGATTTTACACCATGAGATTCTGACACCACATGATGAATGTCTATTGTCAGGCATAATCAGTGGAGTGTTTGGGTTTCGTTCCTCAACCCAACCTACGAAACTAACCAGTACTAATTTCTTGCTCGATCGTCATTCATAAATAAGTCATCAATTTAGTTGAATTTTGCTCAAGGAGACATCAACTATGACTCAATTACCCGGAATTATTCAAAGTGCGCCCAATCAATCTTTGGGGTTTGATGCTGATTCTGTAATTACCAAAGCTACCGCCCAAAAATTTGCCAGTCAGGGTTACAAATTTTGTCTCCGTTATCTTTCCTTGGGTGCAGGAGAAGCACCGGGGGATTTAACCTACGAAGAAGCTCTTAGCATTTTACAAGGAGGACTGGCGTTAATGCCTGTGCAGCACGTTTCTTCCCCTGGTTGGGTTCCTTCCGCCCAATTGGGAACAACCTACGGCGATAATGCGGCAAATAATGCAATTTCAGTGGGTTTTCCCAGGAAAGTAAATGTTTGGTTAGATCTGGAAGGAATTAGTTCTGAAGTTTCAGCCGAAGCGGTAATTCAATACTGCACAAGTTGGTATAATGCTGTCGCAGGCGCGGGTTATTTACCCGGGTTATATGTGGGGGCTAATTCGATTTTGAATAGTCAGCAACTCTATGATTTGCCTTTTCAACATTATTGGCAATCAGAAAGTACCGTTCCCCCGGTGGCGGTTCGTAGTTATCAAATGGTACAGTCTTACGTTGGTGAACCAGTTAATGGCATTGGCATTGACCAAGATATTACCTACATTGATAAGGAAGGCGGTGTGCCTCAATGGTTAATTTTAACCTAAGTTTAATCTTTGGATAATTGACTTGACGGGCAGGTATCTATACATTGATGTTATGCCCTATACTATATAGGGTTTGCTGAAAAAGCTTTTCCTGGGGGCAGGGTGTGGGGTGTGGGGTGTGAGGTTTTACCAGTTTTGAGGTGGTCAACTACCTAATTTTCAGGGAAAAAGTACCTGAATTTTCCCCCGATCCCCGCAATGGCTGGCACTTTTTGAGGGGAAAAAAGTCCAAAAGTCTTATCCAACAAGGTTTTTAGATTTA
>NZ_JASJFB010000525.1:0-1879 GCF_030065455.1 Microcystis sp. M53602_WE12
TAGCTTCTTGATAAAACTTGGTTTGTTTCCATTCCGTGAGATTAAACATGGCTTCTAACTCCTGGCGACTTTTCTGCGGAAATTTGTAGATAATAATCTTCTCGATTAACTCGATAACAGGCTCTTCTCGACTTTGTGTGATAATTTTTGCTTATGGAATCGTGAAATGCTTATCGGGCAAGACTTTTAGGGCTATTTTGCGGATATTCTATCAGTATAGACCTCGTTTCCACACAGAAACCAGAAGAGCCGATAACATTTCTTTGAGTGTTAGGGTCAACAATCTGTTGGCGAGTTTGGTCAATCAAGGATTGAACCTGTTCTGGTGCTTTTTTCGTGCTGATGACGATAAACTGGAGGATACTTATCCCAAGAGATGGAGGGGACTCACCCTCGATTTCATCGAGATATATCCGTTGCATCTGCTCTAAGTTTAGCAAATTCTGGTAAGCGAGGGGAAACCCGGTGTCTAAGCGTCGCCTTCCCCAGATAATTACGGGACAGCAAGTACGTTCAGGCTTATACTGCTTAAGATAGAGGAAGATTTGAGTGATGAATCGCCAATAAAAATCCTCATCCTTTTAAAATTGAACTTCGACAAAGTAAAGCGGCTAATCTGGGGGGTCTGCATCGGGAATAAATACCCCATCGAGTCGGAAAGCTAATTCTTTGATTTCGACTGATTTAAATTGATAATTTTGCGCCAGATTGGGAGATTTTCCTAGCAGTTGAAAGAGAAGTTCGGGAAAGACTTGAAATAAGGTATAAAATATTTTATCAGTTTTCATTATTTGAGTAAATACAATTGAAGCCAACTGTACTACTTTTAGGGTTCCAAGTCAATAGTTTTTTGGTGGATTTTTGTTAAGTTTTATCAAAATAATTTGAAAATAATTTTCTCCAGAAAAAAACTACCTTTCCTTGTTCTAATTGTTCTAATTCTTTAATTGCTGTCATAACATCCTTTTCTTGATCTGATTTTTATGGCAACCAAGAGCGATCTAGTAATTCTTCTAGTGAGTAAGGACATTGAGAGGGAAAATCACAGTATTCACTGGTTTTATTTTGACAAAACCTAACGCATCTTGGTAGATAGAGTTTAATTCTTCTTCTCAAGAATTGCGGAGATTAGCCGTCATTTTTCGCCTTAATTGAGTCCGAAAATTATAAATTTCTTCCTGCTAATGAATTGTCTTATATTCTGCCTCTTTTGTTCAGTATTGCAGTAATAATAGATGGCGGATAATCTGTTCTAAAAGACTGGCTACCGCATTTTTCTTTTCTTTGCCCAAATCCTCTAATTCCTCGATTAAATGTTCTAAGTCTAGCTGTTGAAATTGATGATTTCTAAGCAAGCTAACGGTTTCTCCTAGCCATTGAGAGTCATCAATATCATAGAGTTGTTTTAAGGCGTGAATTCTTTGCATCATTGATGGTCTCCATTAGCAGTTTTATCGTTTTGAGTATCTTGACATCAGGGAAGTTTAGTGATTAACATAAAATTTACTCCATCGCATTGGTAAATTAGTCAAAAATCTTCCTCATGAATCGGCAAAATTCAGTAAAATAGCAATAGACCAAATCAGAGAGAAAAAATTAGCTATGGCAACTACATCCGAAGACGTATGGCGACTCTTAGCCGAATTAGCGACTGCTCAAGCTGAATTAACTGCCGCTCAAAAAGAAACTGACAAACAACTGAAGGAAGTTAGTCAGCAACAGAAGAAAACTGACAAACAACTCAAAGAATTAGGTCAGCAAATTGGGGGACTCGGTGCAAAATTCGGCAGCTTTACCGAAGGACTTGCCCTCCCTTCAATGGAAAAGATTCTCAGACAACGCTTTGGTATGGAAGTTATCAGTCCCAGTGTGCGAGTCA
>NZ_JASJFB010000787.1:0-10694 GCF_030065455.1 Microcystis sp. M53602_WE12
CACCCCACACCCCACCCCCCACCGCCCCACCCCCCCCACCCCACACCCCACTTCCCCACTTCCCCATCACCCCACACCCATCCCTAAGCGCCGCAATTCCGGAGATTATATAAAAAAACACCCAGAACAATCGAGGTGATGGACGATACTAAAGGTTGTGTAGGTCATCAGAAAAGCCCTTTCAGGGTAAAATACTATGAAACTAGCGTCACGAGTCAATCAAGTTACTCCCTCCCTTACCCTAGCTATCGACTCTCTGGCCAAGGAAATGAAGAAAAACGGCGAAGATGTCTGTAGTTTTAGCGCCGGGGAGCCAGATTTCGACACACCCACTCACATCAGAGCTGCCGCGAAAAAGGCCCTCGATGAGGGAAAAACTCGCTACGGACCGGCTGCCGGGGAAGCGGGGTTAAGAAAAGCCATCGCCGAGAAATTGCTGCGGGATAATCAATTAGCATACAATGCCGATAATGTCATCGTTACCAATGGCGGTAAACAGTCTCTCTACAATCTAATCATGGCGTTAATTGAAGCGGGGGACGAAGTAATTATTCCCGCACCCTACTGGTTGAGTTATCCTGAAATGGTGACGTTAGCGGGGGGAACATCGGTTATCGTTAACACTAGCCTAGAGAATCACTATAAAATCACCCCCGAACAGCTAGAAGCGGCAATTACACCGAAAACTAAATTATTTGTCCTCAATTCTCCCTCTAATCCCACCGGTATTGTCTATACTCCCGAAGAAATCGCAGCTTTAGCAAACATTGTGGTTGAAAAGGATATTTTAGTGGTTTCTGATGAAATTTACGAGAAAATCCTCTACGATGGCGCAATTCACCGCAGTATCGCTTCTTTTGGTCCAGAAATCTTTCAGCGCAGTATTATTAGTAATGGTTTTGCTAAAGCTTTCTCGATGACGGGGTGGCGCGTCGGTTACATAGCAGGACCGGTGGAAATTGTCAAGGCCATGACTAAGATCCAAAGTCATAGTACCTCCAATGTCTGCACTTTTGCCCAATACGGTGCGATCGCTGCTTTAGAGAGTTCCCAAGATTGCATTGAGGAAATGGTCAAAGCTTTTAGCCAGCGCCGACAGTATATTTTAGAACGAGTGCGAGCCATTCCTGGACTCAATTGTCCTACTCCCAACGGTGCTTTTTATGTGTTTATCGATATTAGTCAAACTGGTTTAAAATCCCGGGATTTTTGTCAGAAACTCCTCGAAACCCAAAAAGTAGCCGCTATCCCCGGTATTGCTTTCGGTGCTGATGATTGTATTCGTCTTTCCTATGCTACAGACCTAAAGACGATTGAAAAAGGATTCGATCGCATTGATAAGTTTATCGGCACTTTGTAGGATGATTACTTTGTCTGTTAGGGTGAACAAAATTCGCCCTTTTTTTTCGGTTTTAACAGCTTAGGTGAGTTGCTCACCTAGAAGGTGATTCAGGCATATTTGAGTATAATTTTCTATCTCAATTGTTAAGCAAAAATCGACTAAATGTTAAGAGTTCGTAACTATTCTGATTGACTGGTATCACTGGAAATGCCCACGCAAACCACAAAATTGCACAATTGTCAATAGGGTTTGAGATGCGCTCACCCTGTAAATGAAACAGATCTACCCCTGAACGGTTATAAATTTTTGTTAACATATTATCTACCGGAAAACCATAAATGTTAAGATTGCTGGCAATTCCCGATCTGAATCTTTACTATATGAGAGCAGTACAACCCAGCCAAACAGAGCCTGTTATTGTCGCTCAATCTTCCCCTGAACCTTCCCTATCAAATCCACCGCCAGGTAACGGCAGTTTCCCTTTAGTGCCGATAGGAGTAACTGTTGTGCTTACTTTGATGCTGGTTGCTTTGTGGTCGCAAAAAGACAAAATTATTGGGGGTTTCAAGGCATGGACTGAACCAGAACCAGACTCAGACACGATTCGATCCCAAGAATTTGCTGTTGATATAGAAGTCTCAAATATTCGTACTCAGGATTATTTACGAGCCAATGTACAAGCGACAATTTATGTCTTTATTGCCGACACAAAAGAAGACAACCAAAAGGCTCAAAAATTTTTGGTAGAAGAAGACAGTATTTCAACCGTAGCCGTAGAGAAAGCTGTTAAAAAACGCGCCGAAACCGCCCTACGAGGAAGTGCCAGTAAACATACATTAGACTATCTGCATACAAATCGCACAGAGGTGGGAAAAGAGGCTACGACTATACTTGGTAACTGCCTAAATCCTCTAGGATTAACTGTTAGAGACCTAGTTATTGGTGAAATTGAAGAAAGTGCCAACTACACTCCTAACAACTATTTCGATGCCAAGGCAGTTGAGGCTCGAACAAAAGTGATTCAACCGGCAATTCTGGCAACTCGCACGGAAGAGTTAAAGACGGAAGAAGCAATACGAAAACAGGAATTAGATACGGAAGAAACAATACGAAAACAGGAATTAGAGAAAGGCAGAGATATAAGGCTAAAGGAATTAGAGATAGGGATTGAACTGGAAAATCAAGAGCTTACACATCAAGAAACATCTTTGAAAAATTTAGAAACACTAGAAAGAGTCGAAAAGGCAAAGATCGACCACGAGCTAAAGATCGAAACCTACCAAAATGATAAAGAAAAAGAACTACAGGAGGCGCTCGAAATCTCTGAATTAGCTTTAAAGAAAAAGCTCGAAATTGCTGAGTTAAACGACAAAAAAGAGCTAGAATCCCTCAAACACAAAACAGAGATTGAAATTCAACTTAACAAGCTCCTACAAGACACAGACTTAATTGAGAAAAATAAAACGTTTCGCTTAAAACAAGCAACAGTCAATCAAGAAATAGAAACGGGAGAAATTGCTGCAACCATCTCGATTATTAGTAAAGAAAAAGAACGGCTGGAAACAGAAATAGAACGCGCCGAAGCAGAAGAAGCTGTTACTACAGCAATTGAAAAAGCCCAAGCCGAACGCCAGAAGCTGCAAGCGGAAATAGCCGCAGAGTCAGTGGAGAACGAAGCAAAAACTATCGAACGTTTGGCAGAAGCAGAAGGTAAGCGTTACCATCTCATACCGGCTACGGATGCCGAGCGCACGGCTAAAATGGTTCGGGAGTTAGCACCTCAATTAATAGAAAATTTACCCCAGGTTGTTGAAATTGCTAAAGCATTAGCTCCCCAAGCGGGGATTTTGGGAGACTCCAATATCTATAATTTTCCCAATGGAAATGGAGAAGAGATTAACAAGTTGATGCTTTCCACCAGTGGTATGTTACTGATTCAATCTTTACTAAATGGTAAGTTAGGAGATTTATTAGGTAAATCGCTCCGCTCTTTGAATAACGATAGCAACAGCGGACAGGATAATTCTGACGGATAAGTAACAGCGAGATTGAGTCATCTAAGCCCATTAATCCCTGCCAATAAAAATAATTTTTCAACAGTAAACAAACTGAGTTTTGGAGTCTAAATTCATGAAAAAAGCAAAACAAAAACCTCCCCTAACATTTCCCCCCTTTCCCAAAGCTATTAATTTCCTCCTGACCTTTTTCTTGGGACTTGGTATGGCTCTTTGCTTTGCTTGGTTAATCAGTCTTACAAGTACGTCTCCCTGTCCACCAGATATATCTGAGGGACAGGAAAAGGTAAAATGTATCACCAAAACAATTAATATTACTGGGTTGCTAAAAAATTTCTCGTATGACGTAAGTCCTCTCTATCTAAGCCTGATACTAGCTGGGGCACTTGGTGGATTACTTTACTCCATATTGCTTGACGGCGAGTTAGAATTGCCGTCTTGGAGTAAGAAAAATCCCAATAATCTCAACCCTGGCTTTTTGGGAGAAATTTTTGTTGGCATAGGTGGGGCATTTATCGCCTATAAGTTCTTACCCCAGGAACTTAGAAACCTTGGCGATCCGGGCTTAGAAATCACGATTTTTGTCACTGGATTGGTGGGCGGCTACGGTGGTAAAGCTATCCTAGATGCGGCATTAAAGAAGGTAATTAACCGTATAGACACGGCTAATGAAGCCAAAGAGATAGCAGAATCTCAGGCAAAAGAACTCGAAGAAAAAACATACATCCGCAATCTAGTCAACCAGCAGATTCAAGAAGGGCTAAATCAGTCCGAATTATCAGAAATGCAAGAGAAACTTGAATCTGCTACTGATGATGTTAAAGAACGTGCTTTTAATCTTGCCCATGATGCCCGTAGCTTGGGAAGGAGAACTCTAACATTTAAAGATCGGGTCAATAGAACAATTCCGATTTTTGAGGCTCTGGTAGCCAGTGATAACAATAATGCCTCGTATAATGCAGAGTTAGGTTATGCTTATATCAGTTCACAGCCTCCTGATTTAGACAAAGCCATCTCCTATCTCGATCGCGCCATCGAACTACGAATACCGGGGGCATCAACGGAGGGAGATAGCTGGAAGTACGAAATGAATCGGGCGATCGCCCGAATTGGCCTTGGCAATTCTCAATCAAGGGATGATATCCTAAAGGATTTGTTTGCTGTTGAGCAGAGGAAAGGACTAGCGCAAGCTATTGACGAGTATGAAAGGGATGGAGTAGATGGGGGAAATAATTCCATAAAAAACTGGCTGATCCAAAATCAAGATTGGGTGAGTCAACAGACTAACGGGAAAGCCTTACTTGATAAAATTCAACTTTCTGCGGTGGCGAAACCTGTCACCTCAACCTTATCAGTAACCCAGAATCGGGCAGATTTGGTCGCTGCCCCCCCCAATACAAAGATTAAAGCAACCATTAAAACCTATCTGAAAAAGCAGCCCATTGATTCATCACAACTCGGTGAAAACGAGAAAAAAGAAGTTCCTGTGGGTACAGAGTATAAAATCCTCAAGCATTCACAAGAATCTGATGGACATTACCTCGTTGAATTAGACTACGGCCAGGGAATTTGGTATGTTTGGTCAGATCACTGGTACTTACCCTGGGAACACAAGATACTATCATCTGTTCCCCAGTCCAGTAAAAATGGTTCAGCGCGGGAAGCCATTGACCAATTATCAAGAATTTCTGCCATCTCCCTAACAAATAGAGGAACCCTCAAAGCCGCAGCCACCCGCTCGATTCAAAGATCAGCTACAGCCACAAAGGTAGAACCCGAAAATTGGGTCATTGCGCCCCCCAATACCATCATCAAGGCAACTACTAAAACCTATCTGAAAAAGCAGCCTATTGATTCATCAGACCTCGGTGAAAACGAGAAAAAAGAAGTTCCTGTGGGCAAAGAATACAAAGTCCTCAAGTATTCAGAAGAAATTGACGGACATTGCCTAGTGGAGTTAGACTACGGTGCTGGCATTTGGTATCTTTGGTCGGATCATTGGCATTTACCTTGGCAAAAATCTAGCAAAGACAATGGCCGATCATCTGTATCCGCGCCAGAATCAAGTCAGCATCAAGGCGTTAATCTTGTAACTCGTCAGCAAGCTGAGTCTGTCTATGGACGTAAAATGAGTGATCAACAATTCAATGACTTAAACTCTTGTTTACAGCGATTTGAAATTAATACAGTGCCACGAATTAGACATTTCCTCAGCCAAACAGCCCATGAAAGTGCAGGTTTGCAATACATGACGGAAATTTGGGGGCCGAGCCAAGTAGCTGCTCAACGAACATATGATCCCCCCTATCCTAAAGCAAAAGAGCTAGGTAATACGAAAATTGGTGAAGGGAAAAAGTATCGCGGAGCAGGTGTAATTCAATTGACTGGTAAGTATAATTATCAAGCTTTTTCTCGTTTTATTAATGATCCCAAGGTGATGGATGGCGCAGATTACGTTGGTGCCAATTATCCTTTTACCAGTGCTGGATTTTGGTGGAAGAATAATAACATGAATGCTCTTTGCGATCGGGGTGGAACTGTTAAAGAGGTAACAAAAAAAGTTAATGGTGGTTATAACGGACTATCGGATCGTCAACGTTATTACGATAAAGCTTGTCAAGTTATCAAACAATTACCTTCTACACCTTTACATACGGAAGAGTTAGCCGCAAAGCCCGAAACAGTCAAGGCAGCAACCTCGACTACCACTGCTCAATCATTTGGGAGCCTTGACTTGGGTAATGATTTGGCCAGCCGAATCATTAAATATATGAAAACAAAAGGCTATCAAGTCTTCACGAATCCGAGAGAATATAACATTGTCTATGTAGAAGGCATGAATCCTAATGGAACCCTCAATGATGATCGTCCCAATGAGTTCAATGATCTGCGTATGGTAATTGAGTTTAAAAATGGGAAACCAGAAATTGTTGGGAGTTGGGAAGCTACCACAGAGCCTGGTGATAAATATACTTACAGTCCTCAAAATCCAAACGGGGCCGCTCGCATCAAGTTCGGACAGTACCAAGCATGGATCAAAGCTTGGCACCCCATGCCCAAAAGTTCAAAAAGTCATGAAGCACTGTTTCAGACCCAACCTATCGAGGTGTACCGAGACTCCAACAAGGATTTTCGACGGGATGGGGACAGGATTCAGAAGGGTATATTTGGCATTAATCAGCACTGGGGCTATGATTTGCCGAAAAATGCCATTAGTGGAGCAAGTGCCGGTTGTCTCGTGGGACGAACAAAACAAGGACACAAAGAATTTATGGCAATCATCAAGCAGGATAAACGCTACCTATCAGACCCTAATTATGTATTCTATACAACGGTTATCCCCGGTGATGATTTAGAGGACGTTTGAAAAGGGTCAAGCTTAACGGAAAAATTTTCAGTACAAAACTACGAGGATGCTTAAATGACACTCACAACCATCGGCAGGGTACCGATTACTGGGAGATAGACAGCGTTAGAAAGTTGTTTAATAGCAGCGGTGCGAGAAACAGGAAAATTAATCTTTTTGTTTCTAAGAGACTTAAATGTCTTCCTTCCTTGCTATACAATGGAATCATGGCACCACCACCGCTAACGATAACCGCAAAAGTAGGAAAGGGTTTTTGGATAGAAATTGCTCGGATGCCACTAGACCTCATTTGATAAATATAAGTAGGTGGTTTCAATTAAATTGAAGATAGATTTTGTCTTTGATCCCTCCTGCTCACCTTGATAAGGGGGGTGCCGATCCCCCCTTAGTCCCCCCTTAATCCCCCCTTAATAAGGGGGGCATCTGACAATTTTTAACAGCCAGTTATCTGTAGTCTCTAGAGGTATTAAGATGAGTGGGATCAAGTTAGAAGATATTAGGGAAATTACCAAGAATCCTCAAGGAAAAGGATATTTAATTATCTTTAATGATAACAGAGTAATTATTTTATATAAAAAAAGAACTATTGCTGCTTTGCTAACTCTGATTAGGTATGGAGAAGGTTGTGAGAGCGATCTAACTAATGCGACCAATAATTTACAAGAGATAAAAACTATACTCAAGGGTAAAATTCCTGAAAATTTAATTCAAGACTCCTATGCTGATGCTAATAAACCTTTTAGCGAACTTTGGAATGAAGAGGGATTTAATTTTATTTATGCTCCCCCAGGACAAAAAAGATTAGGCAGTCAAAAATATATTTTAGATAGTTCCGATCATCAACAACTTTTTACCACTACTAAACCACCGATTAGAACACCTCCCTCATCCCTAATTCAGAGAAATATCTTAGAACAACAAAAAAATAAATGTAATTTTTCTGGCTCAATTCTTAAAAAGAAAGAAAATATCAATCAAAATACCTATGCTAGGGATCGAGTGCGTTTAGTTTGGGATCATCGGATTCCCGTAGAAAAAGGTGGAAATAGTGCCGATGACAATTTTCAAGCTCTCTGCTTCTATTGTAATAAATCCAAATGGCAAATCTGTAATCTTTGTAACTATGCTCCTGATAAATGTTCAGAATGCGTCTTAGCTTTTCCTGAAGTAACTAAGATGATTTTCCCCAGTCAAGAAAATATTGAAGACCGGCTAAATCGAGCTAATTAAGTGATTTAGTAATATTTATACCAATATGTTTAATGACTGGGGGACAGACAGCGTTAGAAAGTTGTTTAATAGCAGCGGTGCGAGAAACAGGAAAATAATAATCATCGGCAAATCCCATTAATCTTTTTATTTCTAAGAGACTTAAATGTCTTCTTTCCTTGCTATACACTGGAATCATGGCACCACCACCGCTAACACTAACTGCAAAAGTAGGAAAGGGTTTTTGGATAGAAATTGCTCGGATGCCACTAGATCTCATTTGATAAATACAATTATCATAATCTACATTAACACTTGCCCTTTCAATACTTATTCTTGTTTTTGGCAGTTGAAAAGATAATTGTTCGGCATTAATTCTGCCAGCATAATAATCAATATACTGCTGCCATTTTCCCGATATGGGAATTGAATAATCCCCTGGAACAATAATTTTTTCAATACCCACTTCTGCATGGCAAGGTTGGGGAAATTGAAAGTTTTTAATTCCTAAATCCTTTCGGAAAGCCAATAAAAAAAAGCGAGGTCTTGATTGAGGAATTTGGAAATATTTACTATCGATAACTGCATAAAAAGCCAGATAATTTATTTCTTTTAACTGGATTAATATATCTTTTAATATCTGCCCTTGATTTAAGCGCACGATATTACTAACATTTTCAAGAAAGATAACTTTAGGCTTTTTTTCATGGCAAATTCTGAGAATTTCCTGAATGGCTAGTCCGCGACTGTCTTGCCAACCTTTTTGTTGTCCTGCTCTGGAAAATGGCTGACAGGGAAATCCCCCACAAAAAACCTCAAAATCGGGAAGTAAGCTAGGAATTAAAGCTTCAACATCTTGCGGTTTTATGGATTCATGAAAATTGTGATTGTAGGTTTTCACACAATCTGGGTTATTTTCGTTGCTAAAAACACATTGCCAACCGATTTGTTCAAGACCGAGACGAAAGCCACCAATTCCCGCATAAAAATCGGCAAAAGTCAAGCAACTATGGGTAAAATTTTTGTTAGCTGGACGAATAGGTAACTCGTTCATAATGTTGATTGAATAACCGAGAGTCTTATCTATTTTCTCAGATATTATTGTACTAGATGTCCAAGGGGACAGATGGACAGACAGGGGGAGAATGTGATTGACTTTCCCTAGGGGCTTTTGTTAAGTTACATTAAGCCCTACAATATAATTCTGGTGAGTTAGACGAAATTCGCTCGATCGCTCGGTCTTATCTGCTCCTAGCTGAGATAGAGAAAAGATAGCGCATCGAGAAACAGAAAAGTTTAGTTCTCAAGCTTTCGTCAATACTGCCCTTGTCATCTACCTTGAGTTATAACCTAGTGTCCCAAACCCTACCTAAACCCTCCCTAAAAAGAGAATTTTTGCCATTTACCCTACAGGATGTCCGTCTAGCTATCCCGGCCCGTTGCTTCCAATCAAGCGTTTTTCGCTCTTTAGCTTACTTTTTTTTTGATATTGGCATTATTACCCTACTTTACTGGATAACTTACCAGATTAATCAAGCATGGTTCTTCCCCCTTTTTTGGTTTATGCAGGGAACCATGTTTTGGTCCTTATTTGTCGTCGGTCACGATTGCGGTCACGGTTCCTTTTCCCGTTATCGTTGGTTAAATAACTTAATCGGTCATCTCAGTCATACTCCCATTCTCGTACCTTTCCACGGTTGGCGCATCAGTCATCGCACCCATCACGCTAATACCGGCAATATCGACACCGATGAAAGTTGGTATCCCGTCACGGAAACCCAGTATAACAATATGGCTTGGTACGAAAAATTAGCTCGTTTTCAGCTAATTTTATTTGTTTATCCCCTTTATCTTTTCCGTCGTTCCCCTAATAAACAGGGGTCCCATTTTATGCCCGAAAGCCCCCTCTTTCGCCCCTCGGAACGGTGGCAGGTACTGACTAGCACCGTTTGCTGTACCTTTATGTTAGGTCTATTAATCGGGGTGGGTATTAGCTACGGCTTTTGGTTTCTGTTTAACTACTACATCATGCCCTATATCGTCTTTGTGGTTTGGTTGGACTTGGTGACATTCCTACACCACACCGAAGATGATATTCCCTGGTATCGCGGTCAAGATTGGTACTTTCTCAAAGGGGCGCTTTCTACCATCGATCGCGATTATGGCATCTTTAATCCCATCCATCACCAAATTGGTACTCACGTCGCCCATCATATTTTTATCACTATTCCCCACTATCATCTCCAAGAAGCAACCGAGGCCATCCGTCCCGTCTTAGGAGACTATTATCGCGTCTCGAAAGAACCGATTTTCAAATCTCTCTGGCGGTCCTACCGCAATTGTCATTTTGTCAGTGACCAAGGCAGTAAGATTTTTTACCGCAAAAACTGATCCTATCTTAGCTATCAGGAGGAAACGGCAGCAAAATCTGCCTCCTCCTCTCACACCGAGAAGAGTTGCCAAAACTGGGGGTAAAGTCTTTGTCTTTATTTGGTTCAGTGGCAAGGGATGAAGCTGATGCAGTGAAATTGGCTAATGATTCGGTAGTAGTGCCGTAGCCCTCTTGCTTACCTGGTATGAATTGTGTAAAATATTTAGGGTCTGCTGAATAATGGTAAAACCCTTTTAAAATAAGGCTTTTGACCTGTTAAAATCCGATGTTCATGCTGCGAAAATCCGATTGGGACTCTCAAAAACCTTGCATTATCCCTCTCGTAGTACATAAATTGGTACAAAAAAAAGAGGGCAACAAAGCCTGAAA
>NZ_JASJFB010000582.1:0-3978 GCF_030065455.1 Microcystis sp. M53602_WE12
ACCCTTATATAGAAAGGCATTTAGCGATTTTTGTCAATTGTTTTTTATCTAGAGCGAACTAATCAATTAAGTCTCTTGCCAGATAAGGATTTAGTCGATTTATGCCCCCCTATCGAACCATAACAAGTAACGAAGAGCCTAAAATCCTAGAATTGCTTCTTTTTCCCATATTTGATAATTTTGCTAGATGTAACCAATTAAAGATAGAGGGGTGTATCTCACTTATGCAGAAATACCAACAATCAGCAATTATCAGTGACCCTTAAATTATTACAGATATATCAGCAGCTACCTGTAAGCATCCCACCGAAAAACTAATGCGCTCCGAGGTTTGGGGGCGGCACTTCGACACGCTCAGTGGCCGCGCCACGCACCCAACGGGGGGTTTGGGTAGGGTTGATTCATGAATCAACCCTACTATAGAGTTCTTGCATAATTAATTTTTGAGAGGGCAAAAATGAGATGCACCCAAGATAGAGTTAGTATCTCAACAAAATTTTTACCCTGATTTAACCTTTATTCACGAGCCAACAGGAGCTAAGTTTGCTGTGGATAGAGATTACTATTGATGAGGAGAGTGTTTAGTGAAGTTAACGCCACTTGTGCCACCGATTAAGTGTCAAGGAATTAAAACTAAATTGGTAAAAGATGTTAAAAATATTGTGTCTGATCTTAGCTTTGGGCGTTGGATAGAACCCTTTTCTGGATCGGGGGTGGTGGCTTTTAATATTAATCCCAAAAAGGCTTTACTTGCGGACACAAATACTCATATTATCCAGTTTTATAATAATCTAAAAAATCAAGTTATTACCAGTAAAACTGTGAAGCTTTTTTTGCAAGAAAATGGTCAAGTTCTTAAGGAGCAGGGAGAAAGTTATTATTATCAAGTACGAGAAAGATTTAATCAATCTCCTAATTCTCTAGATTTTTTATTTCTCAATCGCTCCTGTTTTAATGGCGTGATGAGATTCAATCGTAAGGGACAGTTTAACGTACCTTACTGTCATAAATCAGAACGATTTTCTCAAGCATATATTACCAAAATAGTCAATCAAGTTATTGCCCTAGAAAATATTCTTATTAAAACTGATTATAATTTTCAAGTTGCTGACTTTCGAGAGACTTTATCTGATTGGCAAAAAACAGACTTGATCTATCTCGATCCTCCTTATTTAGGGAGACACACCGATTATTTTAACTCTTGGTCTGAAGAGGATGAAGATTGTTTGGTGACTATTTTAAAGGATATTTCTTGTCGGTTTATTTTGTCCACTTGGCACAGTAATCAGTTTAGAAGCAATCCTTTAATTAAAAAAAATTGGAGTGCTGATCAGTTTTATATCTATACTAAACAGCATTTTTATCATGTTGGTTCCACAGAAAAATTGCGTCATCCGATCACCGAAGCGATCATTACTAACTTTAACATTCCCTTGTTGCCAGAGCGAGGAACTGATTTGCAACAACTGTCATTATCCCCATCGACAGCAGAAAATGAGGGAGCGAGAACAGTCTAGAAGATGCCTAGTTGCTAATTCTCACTCCTTACTATTTAGGGTTTGCTGAATAAATCTAAAAACCTTGTTGGATAATATCTTTAGGCTTTTTTGAAATCAAAAAGTGCCAGCGATTGGAGTGATTGGGGAGGGAAATTTCAGGTACTTTTTCCCTGAAAATTAGGTAATTGACTCCCTGAAAATGGGTAAAACCCCACACCCCACACCCCACACCCCACACCCTGCCCCCAGGAAAAAATTTTTCAGCAAACCCTATTTATCCTTGGCTTTGGCGTAGATGGTCATTAATTTGGCGTTTACGCTTTTCTTCGGGGGCAGTGCTAGTAATTTCGCCAAAATCTTGACTACTCATGGAAAGATGGGACATTATCTTTCTTTTGCGCTCTTTAGCAGTTAATTCCGGTGAAGGAGTTACTGGAGGCGGCGCTGCCACGGGTTCCGCTGCCACCGGAGGAGTTTCCACAATTGGCAGCGGTTTTTTGGGAATATAGTCAGCACCAGTGGTACTTCTGGAGAGATGATCGAGAATGCGCCGTTTGCGATCGTCAGTAGCCATAAAAATCTTTGCCAATCTAGTTTAAAGTTTTGTAACTATCACCTATTGTCAAACATCCCTATCCCCTTGAGAAGTCAAGGGAGACTTTATCTTGAGGGATTGAAGACATATAAAACCTGCGATCGCATCTATCTGGTCGTGGAAGTGGAGGTCTTCTCGCCCAAGGTGATAAGATAAAAAACTAAGTCTTTGAAAATATGACAAAGGATTTATCTATCATGACACCCTCTTTAGCTAACTTTCTCTGGAGCCTTGTTTTAGGTGCGGTTATCGTCCTGATCCCTGCCACTATCGGTTTGATTTTCATCAGTCAATACGACAAGATCAAACGGACTTAATTTAAAATCCTAAAATGCCTAGACCGATTCCGTCTGGGCATTTTAGCTAATTTTGGAACTGGCAAGAGCGATCGCACCGACTACCCGATACCCCTCTGTTTGTAAAACCTGCACAGCCTCCTCAATCGTGGTTCCCGTGGTATAAATATCATCAATTAAGAGAATCGGCACTGATTTCGGTAAATTTTTCCCCAGTTGAAAAGCCGCTTGCATCGTCTTTTTTCTTTCCTCGGCTGCCAGACTAAATAAAGCTGCCGTGTTCTTAATCCGAATTAATCCGCGACTAGCCAGAGGATAACCGGTTAAACGACAAAAACCCTCGCCAATGACTTCTGCTTGATTAAAACCCCTTTCCCTTAATCTTTCTGGGTGGAGAGGGATAGGAATCACCGTCAAACGTTTATCGGTGAGGGGAGGACGCAGCAGCCAAGTTTCCCCCATGCAACTGCCTAGCAAAGAGCCGAGAGCGGGATGGCGATCATATTTCATTTTAGCGATCGCCTGTTTTAATTTACCTTCATAGCGTCCCCAGATAAACAGGGGAATAGAACCACGCCAGAGAAAAAGCGGGTTATTCTGACGATAGGACTGTAATTGTCGCCCACAATCACGGCAAAGCTCTCGCTCGCTCTGCCGTTGACAAAGAGGACAGGGAGACTTAAGAAATAAAGCGAGAAAAGGTTCGAGCATGGGAAGTCAAAGTTTTAGCTAGATCCTGATTTCCATCGTCAAAAACGGTCAAATAACGGGGATTACTCCGCTCGATCGAAAGACTGATTCCTTGCGCTCCTTCGGACTCTAGATCTTGTAGATAACCCCCCTGATGCTGTTGTGCTTCCTCAAAAGAAGCAAAGGGACCAAAATAGTAAATACAGTGGGGGGAAAGGGAGGTAATTTTCAGCCACCAAGGTGTATTATCGTCAGAAATTTTATTTGTCTGCAAGAAAGATAAAATCATGTTCTGGTATTGATAGGGTACAGGGATTGCAGGAATCAAGGATAGGTTTTGAGGAACTTTGCCCCCATAATTCCGATTTGCTGGCCAAAAAATCGAGCTTTTGGCCAAAGAGAGTCTTTTTATCGTATTAGATTAACAAGGGGAGCGGTCGCCAAATCAAAAGAGATTCTAAAAATTCCCCTCAGCCAAGGGGAAGCGGATCGAGATAGGATATTGACGCTCCCATGGCACTAAGCGCTTGGGGATTCCCTGTTCATCCAGTTACCTTATCTACTAAGCTTTCACCTAATAGACAGTGGGTAGTCTGTCCGAGGGCTTGAATTTCTGTCCGCCCGACAGTATTTGCCCGTGCGAGAATGTTTATAGCGGCGTTTTCGTCTCTATCCAAGACACACCCACAAGAACAAACATGAGTTCTTACAGATAATGTTTTCTTGACAATATTGCCACAATCAGAACATTGTTGGCTAGCAACATCTCAAAAACCGCTGAGAGGTAAGATGAAAGCCACGACAGCATCTCTGGCCTCTCAGCCTATCGCCTGTGGCTGTTAGGTAGTGTCTAGCTAGTGACCAACTTCCAGGCTGAGACTGTTCTGGGGAGCCGCCC
>NZ_JASJFB010000738.1:0-2746 GCF_030065455.1 Microcystis sp. M53602_WE12
AACCCTTATAGAGACAGACATTACCGCGATTTTTGTCAATTGTTTGCGATCTAGAGCGAACTAATCAATTAAATCTCTTGCCAGATAAGGATTTAGTCGATTTATGCCCCCATATCGAACCATACCAAGTCCCGAAGAGCCATTTTACCCCGATTTCTAGTCTTTCCTTCCTTATTCTTTTAGGGAGAATTGTGGGATGGATGTTATTAGGTGGATTACTCGGTGGGGGAATGTCCTTTTTTGTTCCTAATTTAAGGAGGATTCGCGGCGTACAAGGTGGCACAATTGGAGGGGGAATGGGAGCAGCAGGTTTTTTATTACTGTCGCCTTTAATCGGGGAAATCGGTGGTAGATTATTAGGCGGAGTGATTTTAGGCTTTTTTATTGGTTTAATGATCGCTTTACTCGAACAATTAAGTCGTAAAGCCTATTTACTGATTCATTGGCATGAAAAGGAAACCACTACTCTTTCTTTAGGGGATATTCCCATTATTTTAGGAAGTCATCAAAATGCTCATATTCTCCTCAGTAAAGCCGAAGGATTTTATCCAGAAACCGCCAAAATTTTTCAACAGGGAGAGGAGATTATTATGGAATATAATGCTGATTATGCTCAAGCAAAAGGAATGAAAAAACTCATTTATCTCTTAAAGAATGGGGACACTCGTAAGTTTGGAGAAATTCGTCTGGAAGTCCAATCAAAAGACATCATTTCTTCCTCTTAATCAACGTCTCTATCTAGAAATCTTCTCTCTAAATCTGTCTAATTGCTAAATTCTCTTAAGACGATATTTAATTGGGATTGAGAAAGATTAAAATTAACTAAATTTCTTTGTAAAATAACAATTCTATGTTAAAATCGCCATAATAAACTTATTTTTTCTCTGTATTAATTTTATGGTTGCTATTCTATGGTTATATATACCCTATCATTACACACCCAAAGTTCTCCACCGGCAGGTTATCAGTATCCTTTAGATTTACACCCCCATTATGAGGATAATCCTCAAGAAATTTTTACCCCAAAAATTCGTCAAGAGTTACAAGACACCTTACAACAAGAAAGTTTATGTGCCATTCGAGAGCATCACCTTAACCAAATCATTAACGCTTGGATAGAAGATATTCAAGAAGGTTATCGCTACACCAGTATTAGACTGAATTTACCCTCACTTTTTGAAACCAATCTCGAAAACTTTCAAGATAATGGTAATCAAAAATTTCCTGACTTATTTGATCCAGAATTAACAGGAATTGAGCCAACTTTTGGAATGTTACTGTCTTTAGAGGATATTTACACCCCTTAGCAACTTTACTCTTTTGGAGAAAAAACAAATGTTAACCGTATCTTTAACCCCTCATCGAGATTTTTTACCTGCTGACACTCCAGACCAGCGACTCTTTTTAATGATGAAAATTAGACCCCAAGCAGCAGCAGCTCAAAGTCGGCCCTCTACCACCTTTGCTTTTCTGATTGATACCAGTGGCTCTATGTATGAAAATGTAGGGGGAATGACCAAACTAGAGGTAGTGATTCAATCCCTGAAAAAACTATTACATTCAGGTGGTTTAACCAAAGAAGATCGCATTGCTTTAGTTCGTTTTGATGACCAAGCTTCTACTTTAATTAATTTAACCCCTGCAACCCAAATTCAACCGATTGAATCGGCTATTGATCAACTAACTAAATTTAGTGGAGGAACTGTTTTAAGTAGAGGAATGGATCAAGTGTTAGGGATTATTGGTAATCAAGCGATGACTTCCCGTAGAGCGTTAATATTTACCGATGGTCAAACCATAGGCGAAGAAGATTGCCGTCAATTAGCCAATGATTTTGCTCAGTGTAATATTCCAATTACGGTCCTAGGGGTTGGCGATTATAATGAGCAGCTATTAGATGATATTAGTAACAATACAGCTGGACAATTTGGCCATGTTGTTCCTCAAAAAGACTTACCCCATCAAATTTTAATTACTGACTTTCCTAGTTATATTATTCAAGCTTATCAACAAGCGCAAAATGAGGTAATTAATAATATTAAATTAGATATTCAAACGGTCAAAGGGGTAAAATTAGCTAAAATCACCCGTGTTTATCCAGATCAAGCCGAATATCCGCTCTTAACCCCCCCTTATCCCATCGGTAATGCGGCAGCAGGAGATGACACCATTTACATTTTAGAATTTACCATTGATAGTCGTACCAGTTCTAGGGCAAGAATCGCACAAATTGGCTTAACTTATGATATTCCTGGCTTAAATCGCCGCGGAGAGCAACCGCCCCTTAATGTTGTAGTACAATTTTTAGCAGGTCAGGGAACTGTTGCACAAGTGAATCAAGAAGTTATGGGGTATGTGCAACAGCGCAATATTGCCCAATTAGCCTCAGATGCGACCAAAATTGCCGATAAAGACCCAAATAAAGCAGAACAACTCCTAGAAACGGCTCGACGCTTAACCGTAAAAATAGGGAATGACGATATGTTAGCATCCCTTAACCAAGCCAGTGATGAACTGCGAAAAACCCGTAAAATTTCCTCTAATACCCGTAAAACCGTCAAAATGGGGTCAAGAGGTAAAACCATCAAAATGGAGGGAGATATTGTTGACATCCTCGCCGCCCTAAAAGTGCGGCGATTCCTAAACCTCACGATTTAAGTTTCTGCTTCCACCACCGTCGCATACCACAGTTAAAAAACCATGTACTGTCTTACACAGAGTCCACAGACTTTCGCCCCATTTCAGA
>NZ_JASJFB010000171.1:0-1723 GCF_030065455.1 Microcystis sp. M53602_WE12
ATTGTCACAACACAAATTTCACAAAAAAGGGATGACCGCTCTTTTTAACTTGATTAAGTTGACCCCAATTTACCCCATCATTAGAGGTGTAAAAATTAGCACCAGAACAGCTATTTGAGGATAAACCTGTAGGACAAGCATAGTCAAAAGTAAGAGAGTTACCCCCTACTTGGGAATAGACTGCACTTCCTTGGGTGCCATATAGTCCGGGAGCATCTTGTAACCAGAACTTGACCTGTTCTCCGGGGTTAATCTGTTGAGGAGGACTGACAACATAATAACCGTGTTCATTAGTTGCAGGTTTAGTTAAGGTTAAGGTTGACTTTCCTTGAGTGTTATCAATACTAACATAACAGGAATAATCCATTGACATCGAGGAAATTACTGAGTCCGGCGGGGCAGCAAAAGGAACAATTTGATAAGAATTATTCTGCTTTATTACTTGACAAACATTACTTTGGCAGGTATCTGTATCAATCACAGCAAAAGTAAAGGTTTGTGGGGGAACATCGGGACTGGAAGGACACTCAAACCCATCATTAACATATTGAACAAAGCCATTAGTTATACCTAATTTCGGAGCGTGGGTATGTCCTAAAACGATTAAATTTGAGTTAGATTCTAAAGCGGATTGTTGAGCAAACCAAGCAATATAAGTTCCACTTAAATCAGCGATCGCCGATTTGCCCGTAATCATTTCACCATTAGTACATCCTCCCCAATCAGCAATCCACTGATCTTGTAAACCACTATATATCTGTTTAGCATCTGCCATAGTTTTTGTTTGGCCATTCGCTAAAATAATCGGCTCATTTTCCGGTATTCCAGTTACTTTAATTATGTAATCAAGCACGGCACTGACTAAGTTACCTGAAGTAATGAGAGAACCAACCGAGGAAACCAAACCACTTAAATCGATTCCGTTAGGATTACCTTGTCCCGATAAATCAGCAACAGTTTGTCCCGGAGTAAGGGTGTTGTTTAACATATAACCTATAGCTCGGGTAACAAAATGACCAACAGGTAAAGGACTCAGGGAAGATTGAAGATCGGGAGCATTAAACATGGTAAAAATGTTACCATGAGTAAAAGCCATTTTTTGTCCATTGCTAGAGGTGACATAATAAATCGTATCTGAACAATATTTGATCTTGTAATTAGCTGAGTTTTGAATGTTATTTAAGTCATTTTGAGTGACATTCATGTCATGGTTTCCATTGACATAAGTTACATTCCCTTGGAGAGCAGTTAAAGCTTGACTTAACTTTCCCGTTGCTCCAAAAATATTAGGATTGGCGTTAATTATATCAACGGTAGCCGGAGGAGTAAAATTAGGCGGATAAGTCCAAAAGTCGAACAGATCACCAAGTAAAATTAGCTCCTGAATAGAGTCAGCGTTATCAATCACATAATCTAGAATCGCTGACTAATACGGTTCATGAAAACTTTTTTGATACCAATTAGTAGGGACATTCGTGCCAATATGTACGTCACTTAAGACAACAATTTTATTCTTTGCCATGATAGATTTTCTCTCCTTGTCAAAAAGTAAAGTGGTTGATATTCCTAGAGCAAAATTTATATAGGGTCTGCTGAATAAATCTAAAAACCTTGTTGGATAAGACTTTTGGACTTTTTTCCCCTCAAAAAGTGCCAGCCATTGCGGGGATCGGGGGAAAATTCAGGTACTTTTTCCCTGAAAATTAGGTAGTTGACCACCTCA
>NZ_JASJFB010000246.1:0-7865 GCF_030065455.1 Microcystis sp. M53602_WE12
CCTTATAGAGAAAGGCATTTAGCGATTTTTGTCAATTGTTTTTTATCTAGAGCGAACTAATCAATTAAGTCTCTTGCCAGATAAGGATTTAGTCGATTTATGCCCCCCTATCGAACCATAACAAGTAACGAAGAGCCAGAATTTTATTCCTCCTCTGCATTGGCCGACGGAAGAGGAGGCCGAATATGAAGCCATCATGGATTATGCCGCTAACCAAGCTCAGTCTTCCTACCGGCACCGAGATCACAAGGAGGTGATCAAAACCCAGGCAAAAGATGTTGATCCCGATATGTGGTGGTTGGGAATCTAATCAAAGCGCCGCGGCAAAACAACTAAGTAGGTGGGTGCCATTGATTTGCACCCACCTGTAATGGGAGCATACCGCCCACACTGGGTCTTACATTCAATGAGACCAACCTACTTAGTAGATTGTCCAGCTTAAGGTTGTGTTTACCCAGTTATAGCAAGATATCCAGAGAGCGCTTAGGCACATCGATGGGCTAACTTTAAATCTATCCAGCAAATTAAGGAATTGTGCCATGATGCCAGCGAAACTACCGAATCGGTGTAAAATCGAGTTGCTAAAAAATAGTTTTAGCAAAACCCCTCTTAATCTTTCGGAGTTAAGCACACTCCAGCGAATCATTTTAATAACCGATGGGACTCTGACCGACATTTTAGAGATTTATTTGTTGGAAAAAATGTCAATTGTTAAACTGTCTGAAGAAGCGGTATATTTAGAGGAAGACTTGCCGGTTTTAGATCTTGAAAAAGGTAGTAAAATTATCAAAAGAAAAATATTTCTTTGCAGTACAGTCAGCCAAAAAAATTTAGTTTATGCCGAGTCTATTATTGTTATTGATAGACTAGACACCAAGTTTCAAGAGGAATTAATCAATTCAGGAAAACCCATTGGTAAGCTTTGGTTAGAAAATCGGATGGAAACCTTTAAGGAAATCGTTGATTTATCTCAAGAGCGTGCGGGGGATTTGGCTGAGGATTTTCAAATCAGTCCAGAAGAAAAACTTTTTTCTCGTACCTATCGTGTTTTCTCTCAGAAGCAAGCGATTATGATGATTACAGAAAAATTTCCCGAGAGTTATTTCGTCTAAAAATATCTCCAGAGTCATTCCATTAACAACCATCTCAACTTTGCTCATTCAATCATGTTTAATCTTCAGCGAGAAAATCCCGGGCAAATGTCTGATAGAGACACTGTCTTGCAGATGATAAGGGGTTTTCAGATTAGCCAATGTATTTATGCGGCCGCCAAATTAGGAATTGTTGATCTGTTGGCCGATGGAACAAAATCTTATCAAGAGTTAGCCACTGAAACCCATACTAATGCTGATTTACTTTATCGTTTTTTGCGGACGTTAACCAGTCTGGGGATTTTAGAAGAAACCCAACCCAACTATTTCCAAAACACTGCTTTAGCAACTTATTTAAGAGATAAGCAACAGGGAACTGTTCGCAATTTTCTGATGGCGGAAATAGAAGAAAGTTATGCTAGTTGGGGAAATCTGACTCAAAGTTTAACCACAGGTCAAGGTGCTTTTGAGTCTATGTATGGTGTCAATATTGAAGAGTTTCATCAACAAAATTCCGATCAAGCTGAAGTTTTTGATCAAGCAATGGTTGATATAACTGCAATTCAAAACCCCCTGATTTTGGCCGCTTATGATTTTTCTGTCGGGGAAATTGTCGCAGACATTGGTGGAGGATACGGAAAATTTCTGGCTGCTATTTTACAAAAATATCCCCAGATTCAAGGGGTGCTATTTGAACAACCCTATTGTATTGAGCAGGGGAAATATCTACTAACACAAGAGGGAGTGATCGACCGTTGTAGTTTGATTTCTGGGAGCTTTTTTGACCCCATTTTACTTAAAGCAGACATTTATTTATTGAAGAAAATTCTGCTCAATTGGGATGATCAAAAAGCCCTTGAAATTCTCAAAAACTGTCGTCAGGCTATGGACCCATCCTCTCGATTGTTAATCGTGGATCGAATTTTGCACAAAAATCGTTGGAAGGATAATTTAGCTGATCTCAATTTATGGATGCTAGGTTCAGGAAAAATTCGCTCAGAATCGGAATTTAGGGTATTGTTAGAAACGGCTGGCTTTCAAATAACTAAAATTATTGATACTGAGTCTATAGAGAGTTTAATTGAAGCTACTCCACTCTAAACCAGAAACTTAAATACCGCTCTGTTTACCAAACTACTCAATTCAACCTTATTAGGAAAAATTTTATGACTAACAACATCTCTACTAAACCTCTCAAGCATATTGCCATCATTCCAGACGGTAACAGAAGATGGGCAAAAAATCAGGGCTTATCTCCCCAAGAAGGTCACAGAAAAGCATTTATAGAGGTGGCACCTTCCCTATTAAAAACGCTTTGGGATAAGGAAATTTACGCCGCGACATTGTGGCTGTTCTCCACCGAAAACTGGAAGCGTTCCGATAGCGAAGTTGACAACTTAATGGATGTTTTTAGTCAGTTTCTCAGCTATTTATTGCCTTTATCGGGTGAATACTCAGTACAGTTGCGACATTTAGGTAGAAAAGATCGCCTTCCTGAAAATCTCTTGTCTATGGTTGAGGAGGTAGAGCATAGCACCAAAGGAATGACCGGTCACATCTTCAATTTTGCCCTAGACTACGGTGGTGAAGATGAGATAATCCGCGCAGTTCGCCGCCTAGTAGAAAAGGGGGTTAAACCTGAAGAGATCGAACCTCATCAGCTAATGGATCAATTTTGTCCGCCGCCAGATCTGATTATTCGGACCTCTGGAGAATGTCGGTTATCTGGATTTATGCCCCTACAGAGTTGTTATAGTGAACTCTACTTTACAAATACCTTCTTTCCCGATCTAACTCCGGCAGATATTGAAGAAGCTATCCACTGGTTTCAAAATCGCGAGCGTCGCTTTGGAAAATAGGATCAAGCAAATTAAACCAACTATAGCACCTGAGTTAAATCAAATTACTTTAGTTCCCATGACTCAATCTATTCATCAATTATTGGAACAGCAGGTACAACGCACCCCTGAAGCGATAGCTCTGATTGGGGAAAACCGGCAAATTAGCTATGAAAGCTTAAATCAAAAAGCCAATCAACTGGCCCATTATTTACAAAAATGTGGGCTAAAATCGGAAAGTCTCGTTGGCTTATCTGTGGAACGTTCCCCGGAAATGGTGATGGCGCTTTTGGCTATTCTCAAAGCCGGATGTGCCTATGTTCCCCTCGACCCCGACTATCCACCGGAGCGCTTGGATTATATGATACAAGATGCTCAATTATCTCTCATAATCACCAATAGTTATTTAATCGGTAAATTCGGGGACAATCAGAGAGTTAAAATTCTGAAATTGGATGAAGATTGGGGGCTAATTGCCCTGGAAAAGCCAGAAAATCCCGATATTGAAGTTAACCCCGAAAACCTCGCTTATATTATCTATACATCAGGTTCCACCGGAAAACCCAAGGGCGTGATGATTGAACATCGCTCTGTGGTTAATTTTATTGAAGTGGTTAAGACTACTGCTAATCTCAGTCAAAGCGATCAAATTTTACAATTTGCCTCGATTAGTTTTGATGTTGCCGTCGAGGAAATTTATCCTTGCTTAACTGTTGGTGGCACAGTGTTTTTGCGAACTGAGGCGATGTTAAGCTCATTTTCTAGCTTTATCCAAAAGTGTCGAGAATGGCAACTGACAATCTTAGATTTACCCACAGCTTTTTGGCAGGCTTTAATTACCGAATTAGCACGAACTAAGGAACCCTTCCCCGAATCGGTGCGATTATTATTTGTGGGTGGAGAAAGTTTATTACCCGAAAAACTCAAACTATGGCAGCAATATATAGAAGAAATGCTACAAACTGGGAAACTCCGCCGAGTACCCCAATTAATTAACGCTTATGGACCGACAGAAACCACTGTCGAAGCAACCTATTGTGATTTATCTAATTATAAATTAACAGAAAACTGTACCTCTGTCCCTATTGGTCGTCCCATCAATCAGACACAAATCTATATTCTTGATCAGAATTTACAGCCTGTCCCCCAAGGAACTCAAGGGGAATTATATATTGCTGGTATTAGTTTAGCGAGAGGTTATCTCAATCAGCTAGAATTAACCCAAGAAAACTTTATCAATAACCCTTTCAATCCCTCAGAACGGCTTTATAAAACTGGAGATTTGGGTCGCTATTTAGCCGATGGTGACATTGAATACTTAGGACGCATTGACAATCAAATTAAGATTAGAGGTTTTCGGGTAGAACTAGGAGAAATTGAGAATGTATTGATTCAACACTCGGCGATTGATTCGGCGGCGGTTATCCTCAGCCAAGATCAATTAGGGGATAAACAGTTAATCGCTTATGTCGTTCCTCATCTAACTTCTGAGGATTCCTTAGAACAGGAAAAAACTCAACAAGAATATCTGGCTCTTTGGAAAACTGTTAATCAGCAAACTGACAGTCAAACCCCTATTCAAAGTGATCTTACTTTTAATATTATTGGTTGGGATAGTAGTTATGACGGACAGCCAATTCCCAAAGAAGAAATGCACGAATGGGTGGATAAAACCGTTGAAAGCATTCAAGAGTTACACCCAGAAAAAGTTTTAGAAGTTGGCTGCGGTACGGGATTATTATTAACTCGAGTTGCCCCCGATTGTTCCGAGTATGTAGGTCTTGATTTTTCTCGTCCTGCTTTAGATCATATTCGGAAAATTCAGCAAACAATAGGCGGTTTAGATCATGTAACTTTGTGGGAAAGAAGCGCCGATGACTTAGCGGGATTGGAGTCAGAAAGTTTTGATACTATTATCATCAACTCTGTGCTGCAATATTTCCCCAGTACCGCCTACCTACTGCAAGTTTTAGAAGGGTTGATTAAACGGGTTAAAAAAGGAGGTCATATTCTTGTTGGAGATATTCGTAATTTAGCCCTTTTGCCAACCTATTGTACTTCGGTAGAAGCTTATCGAGCTAATGATCATGTTCTTGCCTGCCAATTGCGAGAAAGAATTACCCGCAAACAACAAGCAGAAGAAGAGTTGTTATTACATCCCTTTTTCTTCCTAGCACTTCAACAACAATTTCCTGAAATTACTCATGTGCAAATAAAACCCAAAACTGGGGTTTATGATAATGAATTAACTCGCTTTCGTTACGAGGCGATTTTATCTATCAATAGTTCCGTTGAACCGTTGACAGAGATTGATTGGTTAGACTGGCAAAAAGAACAACTGAACTTAGCCGAAGTTAAACGTATTTTAACTGAAGATCAACCGAAAAATTTAGGTATTTCTCGTATTCCTAATGCTCGTTTGAGCAAGGAAGTTAAGGTTCAACAATGGTTAGAAGAAGCTGATCAAAGCGACTCACTTAAGCAACTAAACCAGTGGCTAGGTAAGCAGCCGAAGCATGGGGTAGAAATTGATCGGATAATGGCTCTTGTGGAGGACTTACCTTATCACCTAGAGATTAGCTGGATTAATACCGATGCCACAGGATATTATGATCTAGTTTTTAGCCATAAATCCGCACCATTCCAACCAGCAATTTTTCCCATTAGTTCTCCTATTGAAGATATATTTACCTATGCCAATAATCCAATCGAGATTAAATTTAAGCAGCAATTAATATTAGAACTCGGTCAATTTATTAAAAGCAAATTGCCAGAATATATGAGGCCAAATGCCATCAGTATTTTAGACAAATTGCCCCTTACGCCTAATGATAAAATAGACCGTCTGGCCTTGTCAAAACTGGCAAAACCGAGTTATATATTAACCAGTAATAAAGCTAATTTTGTAGCTCCTCGTAATCGAGAAGAAGAAATATTAGCGAACTTGTGGTCTGAAGTTCTGCAACTAGAGCCAATCGGTATTAATGATAACTTCTTTGAGTTAGGCGGAAATTCTCTCAAGGTCATTGTTTTATTGAATAGAATCCAAGAAGGGTTGAATAAAAACTTGCAGATGCTTGACCTATTTCAGTCACCCACCATTGCTGAATTAGTAACTTGTCTGTCAGAAAAATCATCAACATTTAACAGAATTGAAGCAACAAATCTCCAACCTGCCGACGAAATTCGTTATTATCCGCCCTCTTTTGCTCAAGAGCGATTTTGGGATTATCGTCATTTAGGTAGCTTTTATTATCTACCTAACTACTTCCATCTGGAAGGAAAGCTTAATATAGCTATTTTGGAAAAAAGTTTTAATGAGATTATTCGTCGCCATGAAATTCTAAGAACAAAATTAGAAGAAATCAACGGTTCTTTAAGGCAGGTTGTCTATCCCAACACAAAGATAGCTCTTGAAATTATTGATCTGCGAAACCGCTCAGAAGTAGAGCAACAGCAAGAAATAGAAAGAATAACCGCAGAAAAAATCAAAAAACAAGTTTTTCTGGACAAAGATCCTTGGTTGTTTGTTAATCTACTACAATTGTCAGAAACGTCTCATATTTTGCTGATCGGTTTACACATGATGCTGGCCAATGAACAATCTTCGGAAATATTAATGCCAGAATTGAGCCTTCTCTACGATACTTTCCTCTCTGATAGCCCTTCTCCTTTGCCCGAATTACCCCTACAGTATGGCGATTATGTGATTGCCGAACGTCAATCTCTTACAGAAGAAGGACTAAAAATAAGGCGCGACTATTGGCAACATTGGTTAAGTCGAGAACCCCAACCTTTAAATCTTCCCACTGACAGACCGCTACCAGAGGTGCAAAGCTTCCAGGCGGCTACCCTAGAAATGGAGATTTTCCCTGAACTGACCACTCAGTTAGAAACTTTGAGTCAGAAACAAAAAGTGACTTTTTTTACCACCATCGCCACTACCTTTGGACTTTTACTCCATCAGTACGCTCCGAAGGAAAGTCTCGTTATCGGCGTTCCAGCGATTGATAGCAATCAGCAGCAATTTGCATCTGTAATGGGAGATTTTGGTAAAATGCTGGCTTTAAGGCTTGATTTTGGCGAAAATGACGACTTTTTCCAGCTATTAAAACGGGTTCAACAGGAGATGCTTGCTGTCATCACTCACCAAGATGTCCCTTTTGAGCAAATCGCCAAAACCTTTGACCCGCCGATAGAGCGAAATAAACGCTTTTTTAGAGTGTATTTAGACTTTTTGCAAAAAGCTCCCAGAGAGCATTTAGAATTATCGGGTTTGAATGTCACCCCCATACCGCTTAAATTATCAATGGCAAGAGTAGATTTAGGAGTATTGTTCTGGAAAAAAAATACCCCTTCGGGAACTGTTATTCAGCTATGGTGGAAGTATAAAAAAGATTTGTTTGAAGCGGATACCATAGCTGGGATAGCATCAAATTTTGAAGATTTATTAGGGGCAATTGTCAATAGACCTCTTGCATAAATCCGAAAACAAACGATAGAAACAATAATGGGAAGGACTTTCAGTTAATTATTTATTAGTAGTTGATAATCTTCAAAAATGTTGCTGTACAAGGATCGACTTAAGACTTTTGCAAGAGGTCTAATCAATGAAATCAACTCAATCTCATCTTTTCACTACAACTCATTGGTATAATACCTGCTTAATGGAAGCTCTGGTTTTTGCTGTTTCTGGTCAAACTGAAGGAATAATACAGTCAAGCCTAGAATTGTTGACAACTAAGGTAAAATCGTTAATAATTTAGAGAAGGATTTATTCTTAGCAAAAAATACTTTTTTTGGCTCTTCGGTTTGTGTTATGCAATGGACGGGGGTTATAAGGGATGGAACCCTTATAGAGAAAGGCATTTAGCGATTTTTGTCAATTGTTTTTGCTCTAGAGCGAACTAATCAATTAAGTCTCTTGCCAGATAAG
>NZ_JASJFB010000178.1:0-3684 GCF_030065455.1 Microcystis sp. M53602_WE12
GGATCGACACCCCCCTTATCAAGGGGGGATTAAGGGGGGATCGACACCCCCCTTATCAAGGGGGGATTAAGGGGGGATCGACACCCCCCTTATCAAGGGGGGATTAAGGGGGGATCAAAGACAAAATCTATTTTCAATTTAATTATAACCACTTACTTAGCTGTAGTTGTCGATAGGTTGTCTTGTTCTCCTTTTTCAATTCATAGTTAAGAATACATTGGCCCACATATCTAGCCAAATTAATAGGAACAGCATTGCCAATCATTTGTTCTAGATTAGATTTTGTTCCAGCAAAAATAAAGTCTTTAGGAAAAGTTTGAATATAGCTTCGCTCCCTCGTTGTTAGCGGTCTTAATTTTTCATGAAGATGACAAGCATCACCGGGATGTTGTCGATAGGTTTTGGGAACTGGTCGATTTACTCCTCGAATAGTAGGGCTAGGTTCATAAATACTGAATATCGCCCTTCTTTGATAGCTTCTAGGATGTCTATAATAGTATTCTATATCTAATTCTTTGCCCATATAGTCAAATACAGTCAGAGGTTGACTTGATAGATTTTCATTGATCTCATCGATTAAAAAATCATCTTCTTCCTTCATTTTACCGATCAGAAAATATCTTTTTCTAGTTTGAGGAACTCCGCAGTAACAAGAATTAATAACTTTTTCAGTTAAACCATAACCATGGCTTTTAAAAATTTGTTTTGCTTGAGTGAGTATTTTACTTTTCTCAATTCTATCCACATTTTCCATAACAAACCATTGCGGACTTACTCCAGTTACAATTTCGGCGAATGTGAGCGTTAGATTCGCTCGTCCTAAACCCTCGTCTCTCTTCCCAGCACTGGAAAAGTCTTGACAAGGAGGGCTGCCGACAATAATCTCAGGATTATATTGAGCAAATATTTCTTGGCTAGATTCTCTAGATAAATCGACATTAAATATCGGATGACTAAAGTTATTTCTATAGACATCTATAGCAGGTATCCAATTATCAAATGCGGCCACAATAGTAAACCCCGCTTTCTGGAAACCTAAAGATAAACCACCACAACCAGCGAATAAATCGATTGTGATCATTTTGCTCCCTCCTCTAAATTGACTCTCGAAAGCATAAAATAAATTATCGGAATCGGGAGCTAGACCGTATAACTCTTGTGTACTTAACTCCGCCGGTTGAACTTTTAAATTTTCATCGAGTTTCAGATAGACATTTTTCAGTCCTTTCCCATCCAAGTAAGCGCACAAAGAAGCTGGAAATGAGGAGTTAAATTGATTTTTACCCCATGTTTCTTTTTGGCTAAAATCCCGATTCGAGTGCTTCAATCCGAATAAACTAGGCTTAAATATTGCCGATTTTCCCATTACCTCAACCCGATCGCTGAAATTATCTCATCAATAATCTTAATAGCAATAAACGGCGCAATCATGCCTCCCACGCCGTAGATGAGGATATTACGCCGCAATAGTTGGTCAGCAGTGAGCGGGCGAAATTGAACGCCTTTAAGTGCTAGGGGAATCAAAACGGGGATAATCAGGGCATTGTAGATCAGGGCCGAGACGATCGCCGATTGAGTGCTTTTCAAACCCATGATATTTAAAGCACCGATCCCAGCGGCAGCGAAAATTGTCGGGATAATGGCGAAATACTTGGCGATATCGTTGGCTACCGAAAACGTGGTCAGGGCGCCGCGGGTAATGAGTAACTGTTTGCCGATGGTCACTAAATCGATCAGCTTGGTCGGGTCGGAATCGAGATCCACCATATTGGCCGCCTCCTTCGCCGCTTGGGTTCCGGAGTTCATCGCCACACCGACATTAGCCTGGGCCAGTGCCGGTGCGTCGTTAGTGCCGTCCCCCGTCATGGCAACTAACTTGCCCTGGGATTGCTCGCGACGGATCACCTCGATCTTATCTTCTGGGGTGGCCTCGGCGATAAAATCATCCACCCCCGCCTCCGCCGCGATCACCGCCGCCGTGATCTGGTTGTCGCCGGTGAGCATGATCGTTCTCACACCCATGCGCCGTAATTGGTCGAAACGCTCTTTTAATCCCGGCTTCACGATGTCCTTGAGATAGATCACCCCGTAGATATCGTTACCCCGACAGACGGCGAGGGGAGTCCCCCCCAAACGGGAAACCCTTTCCTGTGCCTCATCGAGGGTTTCGGGAACGGAACCACCGCGGGAACGGACGAAACCTTTAATCGCGTCTACGGCTCCCTTACGGTATTCCTCGCCGGCCCTATCGGTGCCGCTCATGCGGGTACGAGCGGAGAATTCGATTCCCTCGCCGGGTTGGCCATCGATATCGAGGTTCGCGCCCAAATTCCGGGCTAAGGCAATGATCGAGCGTCCTTCCGGGGTTTCGTCGAAAAGGCTGGCCGCTAGACAGATGCGGGCTAATTCCTCGAGGTTATGACCGTTCACGGGGATAAATTCGTCAGCCAGTCGGTTTCCGAGGGTGATCGTTCCCGTTTTGTCGAGAAGGAGGGTATTCACGTCGCCGCAGGCTTCCACCGCGCGCCCGGAGGTGGCGATGACGTTAAACTGAGCCACACGATCCATCCCGGCGATGCCGATCGCGCTCAATAAACCGCCGATCGTCGTGGGAATGAGGGCGACGAGGAGCGAGATCAAGATGGCGATACTGGAACCGGCCCGAAAGGTATCCGCAACCGCCGGCCCGAGGCTCGTTTCCAGGAAACCGGCGATATAGTTCCCGATCGGCGGAATCGTGGCGACGACAATTAGAAAGACTTGGGTTAACACGGCCAGAAGTACCGTCAGCGCGATCTCGTTGGGGGTTTTCGTGCGCTCGGCCCCTTCCACGAGGGAGATCATGCGATCGATAAAACCCTGGCCGGGATCTTGAGTGATCCGCACTGTCAACTCGTCCGAGAGAAGCCTGGTGCCGCCGGTGACGGAACTGGCGATGTCGGTTCCGGGTTGTTTGAGGACGGGGGCCGATTCTCCGGTGATCGCCGATTCATCCACCGAACCGATTCCCTCGATCACTTCCCCGTCGGCGGGAATCACGTCCCCGGCCACCAGTTTTACCCGATCGCCCCGACCCAAGGCCGTGGAACTGACCGACTCGATCGAGCCGTCGGCAAGGATTTTCTGGGCCATCGTGTCGCTGCGGGTGGAGCGCAGGGCATCGGCCTGGGCTTTTCCCCGTCCCTCGGCGATCGCCTCGGCGAAGTTGGCGAACAGCACCGTGAAGAAGAGGATGAGGGTGATGATGCCGTTAAGTAGCCGTTGTTGTCCCCTATCCCCGGCGATCGTGCCGAATAGATGCGGGTCGATCGTGACCAGGGCCGTGACGATCGTTCCTAACCAGACCACGAACAGGACCGGGTTACGCACGGCGATGCGCGGGTCGAGTTTGAGGAAGGACTGCCGGATCGCGCGTTGATAGAGACCTGTCCGGTTTACCTTGGGGGTGTGGCGGCGGTCGTCCCTGCGACCTCTCGGCACTCGCAACGGGCGGGAGGATTTAGAATTTCCTTTGTTCGTTCTCATAAATTATCTAGGGCTGGTTGAATAAATCTAAAAACCTTGTTGGGTAAGACTTTTAGACCTTTTGTCAATCAAAAAGTACTGGATCTGGGAGTGATCGGGGGGAAATTTAGGCACTTTTTCCCTGAAAATTAGGTAATTGGCCACCTCAAAACTGGTAAA
>NZ_JASJFB010000444.1:0-1641 GCF_030065455.1 Microcystis sp. M53602_WE12
GCGGGCGGCTCCCCAGAACAGTCTCAGCCTGGAAGTTGGTCACTAGCTAGACACTACCTAACAGCCACAGGCGATAGGCTGAGAGGCCAGAGATGCTGTCGTGGCTTTCATCTTACCTCTCAGCGGTTTTTGAGATGTTGCGACAATTGGCAATATCAAAGTCAAACGGCTATCAGTGCGATCGGCGATCGCGTAGGGTGCGTTAATTAAATGTAACGCACCACCCACGAGATATATTAAAAATAGTTAGCCGTAGGGTGCGTTCCCTAATGTGGCTCCTACTGCCCCACCAATAGATTTTGGGGAACGCACCATGCTAGAGGATTATAAAAATATCTGCCGTCGCACTCCAGCCCATCGCGGCTGAGTTCAACCGTTATCGAGAAAAATAGTTAAATCCCGTCAAATTCCCCTAAAACTTTCACCTCTGGTTCTAACCAGAGGGACCAGCGATCGAACACTTGTTCCTGCACATGACGAATTAAACGCAGAATATCCGAGGCTTTTGCTGAACCAATATTCAGGATAAAATTAGCGTGTAATTCTGATACTTGCGCTCCACCAATTTGATAACCTTTTAATCCCATTTCCTCAATTAAAGCCCCGGCAAATTGCGGTTTAGGATTGCGGAAAACGCTACCACAACTGGGACGATCATAGGGTTGGGTACTTTTGCGATGGCGTAAATTATGGGTAGTAATTGCCATTATTTCCTCGCAATTATCGGTAGCTTCTAACTGAAATGTAGCTTCGATAACTAAACGTTGATCCCCTTGCAGAGAAGAACTGCGATAACTATAATTTAAATCTTCTTTGCTTACAGTTTCTAACTGACCATCGGGATTTAATACCAGCGCCCGCACTAATCGATCCGCCACACAGGAGGTGTGCGCCCCCGCATTCATGACCACAGCACCCCCCACCGTACCGGGGATACCCACCGCCCATTCTAGGCCCCTCCAGCCCCTTTTTGCCGCTCTCCAAGCTATTTTTGGCAGGGGTTCCCCCGCCGCTGCTGTAATCGTAGCAGTTTCGGCATCAAAACAACTCGATCGCAGATGGCGAGTATTGAGGACAAGTCCGGGTAAACCTCGATCGCTGATTAGTAAATTTGAACCAGCCCCCAAAACAGTCAAGGGTAAATCTTGCGATCGCAACCAAGCGAACACTTCTCTTAATTCCTCTAGATTAACTGGTTCGGCATACCATTGCGCTCTTCCCCCCACCCGGTAGGAAGTGAAATCAGCTAGAGAAACAGAGGTTTTAATCATAGGGTTTTAGGGGTTGGGGGTTGGGGTTTTAGGGTTTTGGGTGTTGGGTGTTGAGGGTTGGGGTTTTAGGGTTTTGGGGTAGTGGGGAATTTAGCTGAAATTTCCCTATCTCCCTATCTCCCCATTTCCCCATTCCCTAGCTCGGGGTTGGGGTTTTAGGGTTTTGGGTGTTGGGTGTTGAGGGTTGAGGTTTTAGGGTTTTGGGGTAGTGGGGAATTTAGCTAAAATTTCCCTATCTCCCTATCTCCCCATTTCCCCATTCCCTAGCTCCTATACCTGAACTTCCCCCGTATAAATATACTAGCTATGGCTCAAAGTCTTACAGAGCCTGAGTTAAAGCAATGTAATACTAATAAACTACTGGGTACAA
>NZ_JASJFB010000202.1:0-1924 GCF_030065455.1 Microcystis sp. M53602_WE12
ACTTGCTGTAAGACTTGAGCGTTAACCGTCTTTAATATCGGGTAAACTTTTTTAGCTTCCGTTAGATTTTTAGCTTGAACGAAGTAATTAGGATAGGGTTCATCCGCAGGAATTATGTACTCGGAAACTAACGAACAACGATCCGCAAGACACTTTCGAGAGTTCAACCAATCTTTCCGTTCTGAAAGAGCGTAATTATAAACGCTTTTGCAAACATCAAGAATGTGGATGATCTCCCGTTCCTGTTGTCTGTTTACCTTTAGTTTGTACTGGTAGGTAAGCGTTATCACTGTCTTTCGTGAGCGTGATGTATAGTTAAATTATAACACTTACTGCCTAGGATATCAACTATAGCGGTTCTCACACCTGTGTGGCACAGTTTAACCTTTGCTAATTAAGCTTTTCACCATCGATAATGTATCTCTTGCGAACAGGAAACGCTATAATTACAATCATGGACCAAACTAATCGCTAACCTTAAAACAGTTAGTAGTCGCTTAATTAGACAAGAATTTCCGTATTTGGCGGCCGAGTATTTCGACAACAAACCCTATTTTTGGACGGGAGCTTATTTCGTGGCTAGTTGTGGCGACGTTACTGTCGAACAACTAAAAAAATACGTCGAGAACCAAAACTCCCCGAAAGTGGAAACGCTACCGCGTTAGTTTTATTCTGGTCGCGATTCATCTCGCTCCATTGAGATAGTTTTGATTCCCGCTTCAGCCCGGTCGGGAGGAAATAAGCATAATCCAGAAAACGGGTTTCTCAAAGAAACCCGTTTTCTATGCTAATCTTTCCCATTCAAGTGCCGCTCTCGCTCCCAGTAAGCCTAAAGCCAGCAAACCTAAGCTAGAACTTGGCTCAGGAATGGGGGTACCTTGCAAATTTAGCGTCCAAGAAGTGAAAGAGCCAGTAGTACCAGCGACAGTATCGGCAATGGTCAGCCGCCAGACGCCGCTGGACTCTTGTCCGCCTAGGGAAGCGAGCATGGGAACCTTGGTGCTACTGTTCCCACCAGTGGCGAAGTAGTTGCCGCTGGCGACGTTAAAAAGATTACCCCCAGAAGCCGCTACCGTCCAGATGTCGCCGGTAAAGGCATCGTTAAAGCTGTAGTTGCCGTTGAAGTTGCTGTTATCGCCAGTCGCAGTAGCAGGGGGAACAATGCGCCCAACCCGGTTGAATAGGGCTACTGTCGTGTTGGTTGGGACGTAGGTGAGGGCGGCACGCACCTGGCCTAGAGAGTTGTGCTGCAGTCCCGTGAGGGTGACAGTGACATCGGTGATCAAAAAGTTGGAACTGGTGGGAACGGTAATAGTGCTACTAAAACCAGTGGTGTTGTCATCAGGGATATTACCGCCACTTCCGGTAAAGGTAAAGGTGGCGGCGCTGGCGGGGAGGGTGGCCACCATGGTGATCGCGCTAACTGTGCTGGCGAAGACAACACCGACACCAGACAGGGATTTGAGGATAGTTGTGGTGTTCATTGACAATTTTGTAGAAATTGGCTCTTCGTTACTTGTTATGGTTCGATAGGGGGGCATAAATCGACTAAATCCTTATCTGGCAAGAGACTTAATTGATTAGTTCGCTCTAGATAAAAAACAATTGACAAAAATCGCTAAATGTCTTTCTATATAAGGGTTCCATCCCTTATAATCCCCGTCCATTGCATAACACAAACCGAAGAGCCTAGAAATTTTACCAAAAAGCATATCACACCACCCCTATTTTGTCAATTATTGCTTCTTATCGATTTTATAGGGTTTTATCTATGTTTTTCATCTCCAGAAAACGGGTTTCTCAAAGAAACCCGTTTTCTAATGTAATCGCGTAGTGCTATATCATCGAAAATTTTGGGTCTGAAACCCCGTCGTTCTACGACGGCTTTACTGTTAAATATTAGCACATTTACGAAATATATGCT